>NZ_BAEU01000068.1:0-11435 GCF_000246875.1 Halomonas sp. KM-1 | reverse complement strand
CGGCTTCTGGCGCTTTCCCGATGCCCTGCCGCAGGGCCTAACCGCGGCGCACTGGCTGCGCGCCCTACCCGCCCTTTCGGGGCCGGTCGCCACCACGGCGCTGATCGCCATCGGCGCCACGCTGATCGCCCTGGCGCTGACCCTGGCGGCGCTGGAGAACGAGCAGCGCACGGGCCGGCAGCCGGCACAGGGACGACTGCTCTCGGCGCTGACGCTGCTCTACCTGCCGCTGATCGTGCCGCAGATCGCCTTCCTGTTCGGGCTGGTGGTGGTGATGGAGTCGCTGGGCACGCGCCCCACCCATGCGCTGGTGATCTTCGGCCACCTGCTGTTCGTGCTGCCCTATGTGTTCCTCTCCCTCGCGGAGAGCTACCGCCGCTTCGACCCGCGCTGGTCGCAGCTGGCGCTGAGTCTCGGTACCTCACGCAACGCCGCCTTCTGGCGGGTGCGGCTGCCGATGCTGCTGGCGCCGATGCTCACCGCCGCCGCCGTGGGCCTGGCCGTCAGCATCGGCCAGTACCTGCCCACCCTGCTGCTGGGGGCCGGTCGCGTGCCCACCGTGACCACCGAGGCGGTGTCGCTGGCCGCCGGTGGCAATCGTCGGGTGATCGGCGTGTGGGCGATGGTTCAGGCCAGCCTGCCGCTGGTAGGCTTCGTCATCGCCGTGGGCCTGCCACGGCTGCTGTGGCGCAATCGACGCGACATGAGGGGTTCACCATGAGCACAGGTCACCGCCTGGTGCTGGACGAGGTCCGCATCGTCCTGGCAGGCAGCACACTGCTCGAACTCGATGCCGAGATCGGTCCCGGCGAGGTCTTCACCGTGATGGGACCGTCGGGATCGGGCAAGTCGACCCTGCTGGGCTACTTGGCCGGCTTCCTGGCACCGGCCTTCCAGGCCAGCGGTCGGGTATTGCTCGACGGGCACGACATCGCCAGCCTGCCGGCAGAGCGCCGCGGCATCGGCCTGCTGTTCCAGGATCCGCTGCTGTTCCCGCATCTCTCGGTGGCCGGCAACCTGCGCTTCGGCATGCCCCCCGCCATGCCCGACAAGGCGGCAAGGGTCGAAACGGCGCTGGCGCAGGTCGGCCTGGCCGGCTTCGGGCCACGCGACCCGGCCACCCTCTCCGGCGGCCAGAAGGCCCGAGTGGCGCTGATGCGCCTGCTGCTTTCCGAACCGCGTGCCGTACTGCTCGACGAGCCCTTCTCGAAGCTCGACCGGCAGCTGCGCCACGACATGCGCCGGCTGGTCTTCGACCGGCTGCGCGAGGCGGGCCTGCCCAGCCTGCTGGTAACCCACGACCGCGAAGATGCCGAGGACGCCGGCGGCAGGGTGATCGAACTAGGACAATGAGTGGGGTCGGCCTGCCCCGCCCCTGAGCGGGCGAAGCAGGCCGGCTGACGAGCCTCACGCCGCCAGCAGTTCGACGTCGTAGCGCTCACCGTGGCGTTCCATGTAGTCGGTCAGTCGCGCCAGCGGCAGCGGCCCCGGCAGCGGATAGCGCGCCGGGATCTTCTGCTTGGTCTCGATGTAGTAGCGCCCCAGCGAGCCGAAATCCCGAGGGTGCAGCTCCTCGCTGACCCCGATGAACTGCCCCTGCTTGCGGGCCCGGTCCAGCACCTGGCGCCAACGGTCGATCTGCGGGAACCCCACCCCCTCGACGCCGTTGTTGAACAGCATCAGGTTGATCTCGTCGAAGGGCTCGCGAGAGTCGAGGTAGGACTCGATGGTATCCACCGACGGGTTCATGTTGAACTTCATCCAGAACGGCACCGAGCCCGTGCGTAGCGCCCAGTAGGGCTCGAGCATGATGAAGGACTCGACCAGCACACGGTTGGACTTCATGCCGCGCTGGTGATACCAGTCGCGGTAGAAGTCGGCCACCATCGGGCTGAGGGAGTCAGGCTCGTCGTAGATCAATCGCTTGACCTGGTAGCCGTGCTGCACGGCGAAGCGCAGGATGTCGTCCCGCAGCGCCGCCTCGAAGCCCCACTCCGCCTCGGGGCTCCTGCCATCCGGCTCCGGCGAGTCCCAGCGCCGCACCGGCGAATCGTAGCGCTCCAGGTACTCCTCGACCCGCTCACTGCCGTGCAGGAACTCCTCTTCGGTGGCGCCCCCCAGCGCCCCGTGCTGGAAGAAGTGGCGCTCGCCGATACGGGTCGTCGGCCAACTGCTGCGGCATTCGGTCACGATGATGGTGCCGCCCGGCTCGAGATTCGCCTCGAGAAAGCGCTCGTATGCCCGGCCCAGGGTCAGTCGCTTGACCCGGAAGTAGTCCATGTACTCCACCATCAGACGGTCCTGATTGGCATCGTGCATGTGGTGTAGCTGCAAGTCCGGATTGGCCTCGAGCAGCTTGGGGGCGTAGCGACGACCGAACTCCATGGCCCCCTTCGGGTCGTCATTGTCCCCCGTGAGGTGACGCACCGGGATGAAGAAGGTCTGCGGTAGCCAGGGGATGTCGAAGGCGGCCGAGAGATGGGTCAGCGCACCGCTGGCCGAGCCGACCATCACCGCCTGATAGCGCCGCTGGGGATAGCGGGCCGTGATCCACTCCGCCACCTTTTCGGCATCAATCTGATCGAGCTTGTCCGGGGCGTGCCCCTCTGTCACGCCGCCCACCGCGTAGACCTCTTCGCGAGCCGCCTGGGGCAGCTTGTTCGCTGCCTGCACCAGGTGGCCCATGAGATGGCCCTTGCCCAGACCAGGGTAATCCTGACCGTGCAGGTAATTGGAAGCGGCACGCAGCATGCCGGTGGCGGAATCGAAATCGGCGATGTAGGAAGGGGAACTGGGTCGCATGAGAAACTCCTGTCTTCAGCGATAGGGTAAAAATCCCAAGGGAGCGACCTCCTGTCGCTCCCGGCAGGCAGGCTTGGCGGTGTGAAGCGGTGTCAGGCCTGGCGATGATAGGCGTACAGCGCCAACGGCAGCGCTACCGCCGCCAGCCCTAGCGCCAGCCCCATGCCGCTGCCGGCGCCGCCATGTTCGCGCTCGATCCAGCCGCCGCGGACGGCCCCGTCTCCGTGGGAGTGGAACAGGTTGCCCGAACCGGGCTCGATGGGCAGATCCTGGGCGAAGTGATCGCTGTTCACCTTGCGCTCCATCATCTTTTCGCCGAGCGGCGGCGCCACGGTGCGAAGCGCCGCCATCATGCGCCCCGAGTTGCCGACGAAGTGCTCGCGCATCGGGTGCCTGGCCACGTGCACGATGGCCGCGGCCACCTTCTCCGGGGGGTAGACAGGCGTCATGGCCTTGACCGGCTGCCCCACGTAGTTGGCCGCACGCTGAAACAGCGGCGTATCGATGGAAGCAGGCAGAATTGTGGAGACGTGAATGTCCGGCGCATCGGCAAGCTCCATGCGCAGGCACTCCGACAGACCGCGAATGCCCCATTTCGAGGTCACGTAGGCACTGGTGAAGGGTTGGCCGGCATGGGCCACCATCGAAGAGACGTTGATCAGCCGCCCGTGGCCCTGCTCGCGGAATTGACGAATCGCCTCCCGCGCTCCGTTGACGCAGCCCATCAGGTTGGTCTGGATCACCTTTTCATAAGCATCGCGCGGCGTTTCCTCCAGGCGCCCGAACAGCGTCACCGCGGCATTGTTGATCCAGACGTCGACGCGCCCGTAGCGCTCCACCGCCTTCTCGCACAGCCGCTCGACCTGATCGGCCTCGCACACATCAGTGGGTACGACGATGCCGCGTCCGCCAAGACGCTCGCACTCCTGCAGCGTATCCTGCAGCGCAGGTTCTCGCCGGGATGCCAGCACTACGGTGGCTCCGCTTCGGGCGAAAGCATGAGCCGTGGCACGACCGATGCCGCTCGAGGCACCGGTGATGACCACGATGGCGTCGTGTAACTCGCTGCGTTTCATGACCTACCTCCTTGGAAAATCAACGCGTCTAGCGATTCATTGAGCGGCACGCTCATGTGCCGACCGTCATCCCTTGGCAAGATCGGGACAGGCGTACAATCTGCATCAATTGGCAAAACAACAAACTAATCTCAAGCACATTAATTTACTTGAAAAGCCAAAAAACACGTCATTGCTAAGCATCAATATGGCACAGATGAATCGCTTTCTCTGTATCGGCGGGTGAGGAAGTTTTTCATCCCGTACCGCCAACATCCTATCTCCAAAAAAGTGCAACGAACCGCACCATGACGGGGCTTTCGCTATCTAAGAAAACTTTACGCAGGTTATGTGCACCTTCGGCTTCACCAAGGTAGTTTCATCGTCTATACCTATGCTTTGACACTTGTCATGCTCCGAAGAGGTCAATAAGGAAATGGCCCAACGGAGCTAGCGCGCCGGCTGCATGGGAAGTCGTCTTGCCACTACAGGGAGGTTGTCATATGGGCAATGTGGCACTGAAAGGTATCGATACCGATACGAAACCAGGGCATAGAAGCCGAGCGATTGCTGCAAGCTTGGACGATCTCGGCCTCGATGAAACCAGCAAGGCCGGACGAGACGTCACCCTGCCTCGTGCAGGGGGCGAGGGCCGGCATCCGTCTCAACGTATTCTCTTCGTCACTCCCGAAATTGCCGATTTCGTCAAGGTCGGCGGGCTGGGCGACGTCTCTTCGGCGCTACCCCGGGCTCTGGCAGCTCACCACGACATTCGCATCCTCATACCGGCCTACCGGGAGGTGCTCAACTCAGCGCTGAACGTCCGCCGCGTCGGCCGATTGCCCGCCCACGCCGCGCTGCCGGCCTGCGAGCTTGGCGAGATGACCTGCGCCGATGGCATGGTGATCTACGTGCTGCTCTGCCCCGAACTCTATGAGCGCGAAGGCGGCCCCTATGGCACCGGCCCGGGGGGTTACGGCAGCGGTGGCTGGGAAGACAACGACATTCGCTTCGCCAGGCTGTCGCTGGCCGCCGCCCAGATCGCTGCCGGTCAGGCCGGACTCGACTGGCAGCCACAGTTGCTACATCTCAACGACTGGACATGCGGCCTCGCCCCCGCCTACCTGGAGTGGATGGGACGCCAGGTCCCCAGCGTCTTCACCATCCATAACCTGGCCTACCAAGGGCTCTTCGACAGGTCGCGCTGTACGGCACTGGGCATCCCCGAAAGCGCCTTCCATATCGAAGGAATCGAGTATTACGGCAGGCTCTCCTTCATGAAGGCGGGCATCGTCTACGCTTCCCACGTGACCACGGTAAGCGCCACCTATGCGCAGGAAATCACCACGCCGGAGTTCGGCTGCGGCCTGGAGGGGTTGCTGTGCTGCAAGGCGCAGCAAGGACGGCTCAGCGGTATTCCCAACGGTATCGACGACTCCTGGGATCCACGCACCGATGCTCACCTGGTTCAGGCCTTCTCGGCCAACGACTGGCGCGGCAAGCGTGCCAATGCCGACTACGTGCGCCACCGCTTCGGCCTGGCCCCCAGCGCCGGACCGCTGTTCGCCATGGTCTCGCGCATGGTGCACCAGAAGGGTGTCGACCTCGTCATCGACGCCGCCCCCAGCATCGTCCAGGCCGGCGGCCAACTGGTCTTCATCGGCAGCGGCGAGCGTCGCGTGGAGCAGCAACTGGATCGGCTGGCGGAGCGCTACCCGGGGGCCGTGGCCACCTACATCGGCTTCGATGAGTACGAGGCCCGCTGCATCTACGCCGGCAGCGACTTCCTGCTGATGCCGTCGCGCTTCGAGCCGTGCGGTCTCAGTCAGATGTACGCCCAGCGCTTCGGCTCGCTGCCCATCGCTCATCGTACCGGGGGGCTGGCCGATACCATCGAGGATGGCGTGACCGGGTTCCTGTTCGAAGGCGCCAATCTGGCCAACTTCATGCGGGCGATCCAGCAGGCCTTCTCGGTCTATCACTCCACCGAGCTGTTCTACGCCATGCGCCGGGCCGCCATGACCGGGCGCTACCACTGGCGTCAGTCGATCGCGCCTTACACCCAGCTCTATCGGCGCATCTGCAACGAAGCAGGCGTGGAGGTGCGACAAGCCGGATGAACGCAGCCACTCGATTCGAATACACCTTCGGTGCCCAGGTGCTGGGCCCGCACCGGACCCGCTTCGCACTCTGGGCGCCAAGCGCCCACCGGGTCGTGCTCATGTTGGAAGGACAGGCACCGCTCGACATGACCCAGGCCGGCGAAGGGCGCTTCGTCGGCGAGGCCGAGTGCGACCACGGCACCCGCTATCGCTATCGCGTGCATCTCGACGACGACACCGAGGGCATTCTGGTGCCCGACCCCGCCGCCCGCGCCCAGGCAGGCGGCATCGACGGGCCGAGCCTGGTCGTCGACCCCTTCCGGCACGCCTGGCGGCATGCCGACTGGAACGGGCGGCCCTGGCACGAGACGGTGCTCTACGAACTCCATCTGGGTACCCTGGGGGGACTGGAGGCGGCACGCCGTCAGCTGCCCTACCTGGCCGAGCTTGGCGTCACCGCGGTCGAGCTGATGCCGGTGGCGGCCTTTCCCGGCTCGCGCAACTGGGGCTACGACGGCGTGCTGCCCTACGCCGTGGACGAGGCCTACGGCGACCCGGATGCGCTCAAGGCCTTCGTCGACGATGCTCACAGCCTGGGCCTGATGGTTTTCCTCGATGTGGTGTACAACCACTTCGGCCCCGACGGCAACTACCTGCCACGCTACGCCGAGGCTTTCTTCCGCCACGACCGTGACACCCCCTGGGGGCCGGCCATCGACTTCCGACAGCCCATGGTGCGGCGCTTCTTCATCGAGAATGCGCTGATGTGGCTCGACGAGTACCGCCTCGACGGCCTGCGCCTCGATGCAGTGCACGCCATCGGCGAACGCGACTTTCTGGTCGAGATGGCCGAGACGCTGCGCAGCCACCTCGACGCCAGCCGCCACGTGCACCTGGTGCTGGAGAACGAGCACAACGACGCCGAGCTGCTCGGGCCGGGCCGCTTCACCGCCCAGTGGAACGATGACTGGCACAACGTCATGCACGTGCTGCTCACCGGCGAGCGCGAGGGTTACTACGGCGAATTCGCCGACGAGCCGACGCAGAAGCTGGTGCGTTGCCTGAGCGAGGGCTTCGTCTATCAGGGTGAGCCCACCCGCGACGGCACACCGCGTGGCACCCCCAGCGCCCACCTGCCACCGAGCGTCTTCGTCGCCTTTCTGCAGAATCACGACCAGGTGGGTAACCGCGCCCTGGGCGAACGTCTGACCCGGCTCGCCGAGCCTCAGGCCCTCGAGGCCGCCATGCTGTTGCTGCTGCTCTCGCCCATGGTGCCGTTGCTGTTCATGGGCGAGGAGTGGGCCAGCGAGCGGCCGTTTCTGTTCTTCACCGATCATCGCGCCGAACTGGCCGAGGCCGTGCGCGAGGGTCGCCGCGCCGAGTTCGCCGCCTTCAGCACCTTCCAGGACCCGGCCAGGCGGGAAGCCATCCCCGACCCCAACGCCGAGGCGACCTTCGCGGCGTCACGCCCCGACTTCGACAGCCGGGAGACGCCGCCCCATGCCGACCGGCTGGCCTACGTTCGGCAACTGCTGGCGATTCGCCATGATGAGATCGTGCCGCGGCTCGACGGCGCTCGCGCCCTGGGCGCCGAGGCGCTGGGCGACAGGGCCGTCGTGGCCCGCTGGCAAATGAACGACGACAGCCAGCTGGTCATTGCCGTGAACCTCAGCGAGCGAGCGGTGGCGACCCAGGCCTTCGGCATCGGCCACCGCCTGCATGAAACCCGCGACGGCGTGGCGGTGGCCACCGAAAGCGGCAGCCTGCCGCCCAACTGCGCCGCCGCCTGGCTGCGCCCCGGCCCCGGCGACGAGGAGCTTTGCGCATGAGCGACGCACGCCTGGATGCGCTGGCCGAGGCCGCCGGCCTGATCGACGAATGGCAGGACAGCGAAGGGCACACCCGCCGGCTCGACGACGCCACCCGGCGGGAGCTGCTGGCACGCCTGGGTTACCCTGCCGGGAACGCCAGCGAGATCGACGCCAGCCTGCAACGCTTGCGTCCGCCCACTTCCTCTGCACAGTGGCCACCGCTGATCACCGCCGAGCAGAGCAGGAGTACGGCGCTGCCTTCTGCCCTCCCTGAAGGCACCGGCTACGTTCTCGTTCTGGAAAACGGCGAGCGTCGCGAGGGCCGGCTCACGCGGGCGGGCGAACTGCCCCCCGTCGAGACACCCGGCTACCATCGGCTGCAGATCGGCGACAGCGTGAGGACCCTGGCCGTGGCCCCGCCGCGCTGCTTCACGCTAGGCGACGCCTGCAACAGCGAGACACCGCGCCTGTGGGGCCTGGCCGCGCAGCTCCATGCCCTGCGTCGGCCCGGCGACGGCGGCATCGGCGACACCCTGGCGCTGGAGCGGCTGGTACGGCATGCCGCTGAGGCCGGCGCTGGAGCCGTGGCGATCAGCCCGACCCACGCCATGTTCAGCGCCGACGTGACGCGCTACAGCCCCTACGCCCCCTCCAGCCGGCTGCTCTACAACGTGCTGCATGCGGCGCCGGAAGCCCTGCTGGGCGAGGAGCCAGTGAAGCGCGCCATGGAGGTCAGTGGCGTGAACGATGCCCTGCCGCGGCTCGAAGCGGAGCCGCTGCTCGACTGGCCTGCCACGGCGAGTGCCAAGCTGTCCTGGCTGCGTGCTCTGTGCGACGACCTGATGCAGCGCGAGGATGCGCAGGCGGTCAGGCTGCGCCAGGCCCTGGCGGCCTTTCGTCAGCGCGGGGGCTCGGCGCTCGAACACCACTGCCGCTTCGAGGCCCTGCAGCACCGGCTCGGCATTCTCGACTGGCGCCAGTGGCCCCGGGAGCTGCACGAGCCGACCGGCCCGGAGGTGGCGCGCTTCGCCGAGGTGGACTCCCGCGACGTCGAGTTCCACGCCTTCCTGCAATGGCTAGTCAGCGAAGGTCTCGCCCGCGCCCAGGCCTCGGCCCGGGAGGCCGGTATGGCGGTGGGGCTGATCGGCGATCTGGCGGTAGGCGCCGACGCGGCGGGCAGCCAGGCCTGGAGCCGCCAGGCGGAGATGCTCGAAGGCCTGTCGATCGGTGCCCCGCCGGATGCCTTCAACGTACACGGCCAGGACTGGGGCCTAGCGCCCTTCTCGCCCCAGGGCCTGGTGCGCTCGGGTTTTCGCAGCTTCATCGACATGCTGCGGGCCGGCTTCGCCCATACCGGGGGGCTGCGCATCGACCACGTGATGGGCCTCATGCGCCTGTGGCTGGTGCCCCACGGCAAGGCCCCCACCGAAGGCGGCTACGTGCGCTATCCGTTCGACGATCTGCTGCGCCTGGTGGCACTGGAGTCCTGGCGTCACCGCGCCATCGTCATCGGCGAGGACCTGGGCACCGTTCCTCCCGGCTTTCGTCAGCGACTGGCACGCCACGGCATTCTCGGCATGCGCGTGCTGTGGTTCGAGCGCGATGCCGAAGGCGGGTTCCTGCCGCCGGCCCAGTGGTCCCGGGACGCCATTGCCACCAGCTCGACCCACGATCTGCCCACCCTGGCAGGCTGGTGGGCAGGGCGCGACATCGAGTGGCGCGACCGCCTGGGCCTGCTGAGCGAAGAGCAGGATGCTCGCAGCGAGCAAGCCGAGCGCCGCAGCGAGCGGGCACGCCTGGCTCGGGCTCTCGGCCTGCTCGATCCGCTGGCCTCTTCCATGGGGCTGGAAGCCACCGAACTGCCCGTTTCGCAGGTGCTGGATGCCGCTGTACAGCAGTTGGGGCTGACCCCGGCACCGCTCACGCTGCTGCCGGTGGAAGACGCCCTGGGGCTGGAGGAGCAAGCCAACCTGCCGGGCACCCTCGACGAGCACCCCAACTGGCGGCGGCGCCTGCCCGACGCCACCGCACGCCTGTTCGCCTCTACCGAGGTGAGAGATCGGCTGGAGCAACTGGCCATGGCCCGCCGTCATGCCGTGCAAGCGTCCTCTACCCAAGAACCCCCTATCCAAGAACCCCCTGTCCAGGAGCCCTCTGTCCAGGAGCCCTCTGTCCCAAAATCCCCGGGGGAGGCTATCGATGAGTGACATCCGCGCCACCGTTCGCCTGCAGTTCCACCGCGGCTTCACTTTGGACGATGCCGCCGAATGGGTCGGCTACTACGCCAGGCTCGGCATCAGTCATGTCTATGCCTCGCCGCTGCAAATGTCCCGCAGCGGCTCACCCCATGGCTATGACGGCATCGACCCTACCCGCATCGACCCCGAGCTCGGCGGCGAGGAGGCGCTGGAGCGGCTGGTGACGCGCCTGCGCGCCCACGGCATGGGCCTGATCCTGGATATCGTTCCCAACCACGTGGCGGTGGGCGGTTCGCAGAACCCCTGGTGGCAGGACGTGCTGGCGTGGGGCCAGGCGAGCCCCTTCGCCGGCTTCTTCGACATCGACTGGCACTCTCCCGATCCGCTGCTGAGCGGCAAGGTGCTGCTACCCTTCCTCGGCGGGCCCTATGCCGACGCCCTGCACGGCGGCGAGCTCGAACTGCGCCACGATCCGGAAACCTGCGCCTTCCACGTGGCCTATCACGAGCATCGCTTTCCTCTCGATCCGCGCTGTTACGGCGACATCCTGCGTCTGGCCGAGCACGATGTCCTCTGGGAACTGGCGCCACGCTTCGATGCCCTGCGCCAGCGCGACGATGCCTATACCGCCGTGGCCGAGTGTCGCCGCGAGCTGCGTCAGGCACTGGCGGAGCCGGCTGCCGCAGGCGCCCTGGAGCGTGCCCTGAGGCTGTTCGACGGCAGCACCCGCGGCGGCGCCATTCGCCTCCACGACCTGCTGGAGCAGCAGCACTACCGTCTGGCCTGGTGGCGAACCGGCGCCGACGAGATCAACTGGCGCCGCTTCTTCGACATCACCGAACTCGGCGGGCTGCGCATCGAGCAGCCCGAGGTGTTCGAAGCGGTGCATGCCCTGCCGCTACGCCTGGTGGAACAGGGCTGGGTCGACGGGCTGCGCATCGATCACATCGACGGCCTGGCCGACCCGCGCGGCTACTGCCGCCGTCTGCGGGCTCGCCTGGGCGAGATCCAGAAACGGCGTCCGCCGGACGCGGTACGCCACGTGGCGATCTTCGTCGAGAAGATCCTCGCCGCCGACGAGACCTTGCATCGCGACTGGGGGGTCGACGGTACCACCGGCTACGAGCTGATGAACGAGATCTCGGCCCTGCAGCACGACCCCGCCGGGGCTCAGCCGCTACGTGAGCTGTGGCGTCGCATCAGCGGCCGCAGCGACGACTTTCTGGATGAGGTGCGCCAGGCCCGCCGCGAGGTGCTGCATACCCTGCTCGTCAGCGAATTCGAGGCCTGCGTTCGTGCCCTGCACGCCATGGCTCGCCATCGCCTGGCGAGCCGCGACGTCACCCTGGCCGCCCTGCGTCGGGCGCTCGAGGCGCTGATCGTGCATTTCCCGGTCTACCGCACCTACGCCGACGATGGCGGCCGTCCGGAGCTCGACGCCAGCTTCTTCGATCAAGCCATGGCCGG
>NZ_BAEU01000069.1:0-10294 GCF_000246875.1 Halomonas sp. KM-1 | reverse complement strand
CCCGCTGGAGGTAGCCGCCACCCTGCGGGCGGGGCCGCTGGATCGACTGGTGTCGGTGGTGCTGCCGCTGTCGCGCCAGGGCCTGCTCACCGCGGCGGTACTCTCCTTCGCCCATACCCTGGGCGAGTTCGGCGTGCTGCTGATGATCGGCGGCGGCATCCCCGGCCAGACCCAGGTCGCGTCCATCGCCATCTACAGCCACGTCGAGGCCATGGATTACGCCGCCGCTCACCGCCTGTCGCTGCTGCTGATCGTGACGGCCTTCGTGATGCTGGTCTGCATCTATGCCCTCAACAAGCGCTTCAAGATCGTGGGAGTGGCGCCATGAGCCTGGCGTGCGAGTTTCGGCTGGAGCGCGGCGACTTCGTGCTGGACGCCCGGATGACCCTGCCCGAGCGCGGCGTCACCGCGCTGTTCGGCCGCTCCGGCTCGGGCAAGACTACCCTGCTGCGCTGCCTGGCCGGCCTGGAGAGAGCCAGAGGCTGGCTAACGGTGAACGACTGTCGCTGGCAGGATGATCAACGCTTCCTGCCGGTACATCGCCGCCCGCTGGGCTACGTGTTCCAGGAGGCGAGCCTGTTTCCCCACCTGCGGGTGCGCGACAACCTGCGCTACGGCTACCGGCGAGTACCGGCCGACCGACGCCGGGTCGACTTCGACGAGACGGTGCGACTGCTCGGCGTCGAGGCGCTGCTCGAGCGATACCCGCAAGCGCTCTCCGGCGGCCAGCGCCAGCGCGTGGCCATCGCCCGGGCCCTGCTCGCCAGCCCCCGGCTGCTGCTGATGGACGAGCCCATGGCGTCGCTGGACGCCACCAGCAAGGCGGAGATCCTGCCCTACCTGGAGCGGCTTCACGATCACCTGGAAATACCGCTGGTCTATGTCAGCCATGCTCTCGAGGAGGTGGCCCGGCTGGCGGATCACATGGTGCTGCTGGAAGCAGGCCGGGTGCTGGCCGCCGGCCCCTTGCAGGAGCTGCTGACCCGCAGCGACCTGCCGCTGGCCCATGCCGACAATGCCGCCGCGGTACTGGAAGCGCAGGTGCTGGAGTATGACGCCGGGCAGCAACTGGTCACGCTTGGCTGCGGTGACGTGCGGCTGCGGGTCTCGCGGGAGCAGGCGCCAACGGGCGCGCGCCTGAGGCTCAGCGTCAGGGCCAACGACGTGGCGATCAGCCTGAGCCCCGCGCGGGATTCCAGCGTGCTCAACTGCCTGCCGGCGCGAGTCGCCGAGATCGACGACGACCCACACCCCGGCCACCGGCTGGTGCGCCTGGCCCTCGGCGATCAGACCCTGCTTGCCCGTATTCCCCGCGAGGCCGTGGAGCGCCTGGCACTCGCCCCCGGCATGACCGTGCATGCTCAGGTGCGGGCGCGAGTGCTCTAGATTTAAAAGGCGATCAGCTGGACGGCGGCGAATCGGCGAACAGCGCAGTGAAGGCTTCCATCTCCTCGGCCACCGCCTCGCTGGCGATACGCTGCATGCGCTGGTAGCGTTCCAGCACCTCCTGGCCCAAGGGCGTGATGCTGGCCCCACCGCCCCGCTTGCCGCCGGTAGCTGTGGCTACCAACGGCGCCTTGAAACACTGGTTCATGGTGTCCACCAGCATCCAGGCACGCCGATAGCTCATGCCCATCTCACGAGCAGCGGCACTGATCGACCCGGTGGCGGCAATGGCCTCGAGCAGTTGCGCCTTGCCCGGGCCGATGGCAATGGCAGGGCCCAACTGGATGCGCAGGCGGGGAATGGTCGGATCATGGGCGGCCACGCTGTGCCTCCTTGGACTAGTCAGCCGGATGCTATCACTCCTTCCACCCCGCGGCATTTCGCCTTGTCTGCATTACCCAGCGTATGGATTCCGCGTTTCGTACACAAATTCGTCGGGAACGAATTTGAACAGCCTTTAGGCTGGCCCGAAGGGTAGCCGCCAGGGATGGCGGCTATAGCGCAGCGATTCGCTCGCGCAGGCATTTATTCTCAGCGAAGTAGCAGTACCGGCACCCTGGCCCGCCGCAGCATGGCGGTGGTAGTGCTGCCCACCAGCAGGTGGCGGATGCGCGAGTGGCCATAGGCGCCCATCACCAGCAGGTCGATGCCGTGCTCCTCCTTGTAGGCACGCAGGCTCTCCTCCACCTCGCCGGCGCGGATCGCCCCTTCGGCCTCGTGGCCGGCCTCGCGCAGCGTGGCCAGCGCCCACTCCAGCTGCGAACGATTGTCGCCGGTCTCGGCCCCGACGATCACCACGTGCACCGGAATCCCGTTGAACAGCGGGCTTTTGGCCAGCATTTCCACGCCCTTGCGGGTGGTCTTGCTGCCGTCGAAGGCGAGCATCACCCGCTGGGGTTGGGTGAAGGTCTCCGGCACCATCAGAATCGGCCTATGCAGCGTGCGCACTACCCGCTCCAGGTTGGAACCCAGGTGTTCACTGGCCTGGTGGGCAGTCTCGCCACGCTTGCCCAGCACCAGCAGGCGAATCTCGCTCTGCAGCTCATCGAGGGTTTCCACCAGGGTGCCGTTGCGCTGGCGGTTGGCGGGCTCGGTCACGCCATTCTCGATGGCGCGCTCCTTGGCTGCCTTGAGCATCAGCCGGCCCTGCTCCTGAGCCACCTTGGCACGCTGCTCGTCGAGCTGAGCGAGCTCCTCGAGCAGGTGCTCGCGGGAACCCAACCCAATATGGCCGGAGAGATCCGCTTCGGCGGTCTGGGGATGGTTGTCCACCACGTGCAGGAAGGTGAGCGGCGCCCCGAGCGCCTGACTGGCCCAGGCGGCGTAGTCGCACACCCCGGCGGAGAACTGCGAGCCGTCGATGGCGGCCATTACCTGTTCGGTCATGTCTTGCTCCTCGTTTCCTTAGTGTCCGCCCATCAACTTTTCCACGGCCGCCGGATCGTCGTGGATGGCATGGCGGTCGACGATGGTGGCACTGGCCTCGTTGAGCCCGATCAGCTCCACCTCGGTGCCCTCACGACGAAACTTGATCACCACCCTGTCCAATGCCTGCACCGCCGTAATGTCCCAGAAGTGCGCGCGCGAGAGGTCGATGGTGACCTTCTCCACCGTCTCCTTGAAATCGAAGGCGCTGCCGAAGCGCTCGGAGGAGGCGAAAAACACCTGACCCACTACATGATAGATTCGACGACTGCCAGCGTCGGCCTCTTCGGAGCCGATATAGAGAATGTTGCCGACCTTGTTGGCGAAGAACATCGCGGCCAGCAGCACGCCGACGAACACCCCGATAGCCAGATTGTGGGTTCCCACGGTAACCGCCACGGTGGTCAGCATGACGACATTGGTGCTCAGCGGATGCTTCTTCAGGTCGCGAATCGAGGCCCAACTGAAGGTACCGATGGAGACCATGATCATCACCGCCACCAGCGCGGCCATGGGGATCAGCGACACCCAGTCGGAAAGGAACACCACCAGGATCAGCAGCAGCACACCAGCCACCAGTGTGGAGAGCCGCCCTCGCCCGCCCGACTTCACGTTGATCACCGACTGGCCGATCATCGCGCAGCCGGCCATGCCGCCCAGCAGGCCGGAGCCGATATTGGCGATACCCTGTCCCTTGCACTCGCGGTTCTTGTCGCTCGGGGTATCGGTCAAATCGTCGACGATGGTGGCGGTCATCATCGACTCCAGCAGACCCACCACGGCGAGCATCACCGAGTAAGGCAGAATGATCCACAGCGTGTCGAGGGTCAGCGGCACGTCGGGCCACAGGAACACCGGCAGGGTATCGGGAAGCTCACCCATGTCGCCAACGGTGCGAATCTCCATACCGGAGAGCAGGTAAACGGCGGTCAGCACCACAATGCACACCAGCGGCGAAGGAATCGACTTGCCCACCCTGGGCAGGTAGGGAAACAGGTAGATGATTGCCAGGCCGGCTGCGGTCATGGCGTAGACATGCCAGGTCACCCCGGTGAGTTCAGGCAACTGCGCCATGAAGATCAGGATGGCCAGGGCGTTGACGAAGCCGGTAACCACCGAGCGCGAGACGAAGCGCATCAGCTCGGCCAGCTTCAGGTAACCCACCACGATCTGCAGCACCCCGGTGAGCAGAGTGGCGGCCAGCAGGTACTCGAGGCCGTGTTCGCGCACCAAGGTGACCATCAGCAGCGCCATGGCGCCGGTGGCAGCGGAGATCATCCCAGGCCGGCCGCCGGTGAAGGCGATGATCACGGCGATACAGAAGGAGGCGTAGAGGCCGACCTTGGGGTCGACCTCGGCGATGATGGAAAAGGCGATTGCCTCGGGAATCAAGGCCAATGCGACCACGATGCCGGCGAGGGTATCGCCCTTGATGTTGGAGAACCATTCTTGCTTGGTGGATCGGAACATGCTTCGGTCCAGTCTGTGAGTCGTCATGCCAACCGGCGCATAGCGGATGGCGTCAGGTGTGATGACACATGTTTCCCACGGCGCGTCGAGAGGCGACCTGAGGGAGCACTGTGAATCGGTGAGATATGGGCAAGCGGCCCGGGACATCGAAGGATGTCGAGCGGTGGTGTGCCGATGACGGCATCACCCGAGAGGAGAGAAAGCGTTAGGGTGGCGTGACCAGCCCTGTCGAAGAATTCACGTTGCGTTGCGTCCGTGGTCGGTTAAGCGGGGCAAAGACGGCATGCCCCGAATCGAGCGCCGCATTCTATCAGTTCCGCTGTAACGCTGCACCCCGAGCCCTTAAACCTAGGCCCTTAGACCTATTCCCTTAGATCTGGGCCCTCAGCCGCCGCTCCAACCGGCGTTCGTACAACCCCTTGGCCAGCAGTGTGCCCAGCACTAGGCCGCCGCCCAGCAGGGCAATGGGTGCCGGTCGTTCGGCCAGGAGCCACCATACCCATAGCGTGCCCACCACCACTTCCATCAGCATCAGCAGCCCCACCTCGGCGGCAGGCAGATAGAGCGGCCCCCGCTGGATCAGGGTGAAGCCCAGCGGCAGCAGTACCAGGCACAGCAGTATCAGCAACAGCAGGCTATCGGCGGGCGGCAGCGCGATGCCGCCACTGGCCAGGCCGAGCAGCCCCGCCGTGGCGGCCACGATCAGTCCCGATAGCGTGAGCATCGGGCTCATGTCGACCCCGGGGCGGGTACGGCACAGGGTGAAGTTGGCCGCCAGCGCCGTGGCCGCCAGCAGGGCGAAACCGTTGCCCATCCATGAGCCGGCACCGGCATCGTCGAGCACGATCAGCGAGGTGCCGAACAGACAGATCCAGATGGCGAGCCAGGTGCGCCGGGGCAGCCGCTCGCCGAGGAACAAGCGTGACAGGAGGGCGGCGATCAGCGGCGCTCCAGCCAGGATCATCAGCACGTTGCCGCCCTTGGTGTACTGGTTGCCGAGCACGAAGCCATAGGTGGAGAGGCTGAACAGCACGGCCACGCCGATACCGGTCCAGCCGCAGCGGCGATAGGCAGCGACGGTGCCGGCACCGTGGCGGGCCAGCATGATGAGCAGGAACCCCAGCGCGGTGAGCAGCCCGCGCCACAGCAGGATCTGGCTGTCGGGCAGACTGATCAGCTTGATCAGCAGGGCGTCGGGGGAAATGATCAGTGCACCGCCGCCGGTCAGCAGCAGCCCCTGCTGGCGGTGCGAAAGGGAGTGGATCAAGGCGACCTCGAAGTCCGTCGGATCGCCTCAGCATGCCACGTCCGGGCGGACGTGGCACGCTTCGCTCAGCCTTCGCCCAGATCGTCGGGCCGCGTGGCGTTGGTCTTGGCCTGGGCGGTAGACGCCTGCATGTGCCGGAACGCCTCCATGATGTCCATCGGCAGCGGGAAGACGATGGTCGAGGCGTTCTTGTTGCTCATGTCGCTCATGGTCTGCAGATAGCGCAGCTGCAGCGCGGCGGAGTTCTCGGCCATGACGTTGGCCGCTTCGACCAGCTTCTTCGAGGCCTGCAGCTCACCCTCGGCGTGGATCACCTTGGCGCGCCGCTCACGCTCGGCCTCGGCCTGGCGGGCGATGGCGCGGATCATGCTCTCGTTGAGGTCGACGTGCTTGATCTCGACGTTGGCCACCTTGATGCCCCACTCCTCGGTCTGAGCGTCGATGATCTCCTGGATGTCGTCGTTGAGCTTGTCGCGCTCAGAGAGCATCTCGTCGAGATCGTGCTTGCCGAGCACCGAACGCAGCGTGGTCTGGGCCAGCTGGCTGGTGGCCACGGCGAAGTTCTCGACCTGGATGATCGCCTTCTCGGGATCGACCACGCGGAAATAGAGCACCGCGTTGACCTTCACCGTGACGTTGTCCTGGGAGATGACGTCCTGCTCCGGCACGTCCATGGTGATCACGCGCAGGTCCACCACGCTCATCTGCTGAATGCCGGGAATCACGATGATCAACCCCGGTCCCTTGACCGACTGGAAGCGACCGAGGAAAAAGATCACGCCGCGTTTGTACTCCGGCAGAATGCGGATCGACGCGGCGACCAGCATGAACAGCAGGACGACCGGAATGAGATATTCGAGCATCATGGGAACTCTCCTTGATGTGGTTGCGCTTGAACTCGATGAATTCCGTTACATTACCGAGCGGTTCGTGGCACGGGCTCGACGTGTAGCGTCAGGCCGTCGACCGTCACCACTCTGACCGCCTCTCCACGCCTCAAAGCAACGGGACTGCGTGCATTCCAGCGCTCCCCCCGCATGCGCACATGGCCTTCATGCTGGAAGTCCTCCAGGGCAACGCCATGACAGCCTATCAGCTGCTCCTGGCCAGTGCGGGCCGGACGTCGGCGCAGGCCGGTGAAGCGGATCATCACCCACAGCATGAGCACCGCCGCCACCAGGGCAACGCCGCCGATCATCGGCAAAGAGACGGCGAGCTGGTCGGTATCCATCAGCATCACCGAGCCGATTACGAAGGCCGCGATCCCGCCCATGCCGAGGATACCGAAGCTCGGCATCAACGCCTCGCCCACGATCAAGCCCAGCCCCACCAGCAGCAGTGCCAGCCCCGCGTAGTTGATCGGCAGCAGCTGGAAGGCGAACAGCGCGAGCAGCAGCGAGATGACGCCAATGGTGCCCGGCACCAGGGCGCCCGGATTGGAGAGTTCGAAGATCAGCCCGTAGAAGCCGATGATCATCAGGAAGTAGGCCACGTTGGGGTTGGTTATCACCTGCAGGAACTGGGTGCGCCAGTCGGGATCGAAGCGCTCGATGGTGATGTCGGCGGTACTCAGGGTGCGTTCGCCGCGCTCCATGACCACCTCGCGACCGTCGATCTGCTCCAGCAGGTCGTCGATGTCACTCGCCACCACGTCGATGACGTTGATTTCGAGCGCCTCGCGGGAAGTCAGGTTGACCGCTTCGCGTACCGCCTCCTCGGCCCAGTCGGCATTGCGGCCATGGCGCTCGGCCAGCCCGCGAATGTAGTAGACGGCGTCCTCCAGCACCTTGCGCTCCATGGCGGTCTCGCCGCGCCGGCGCGTATCGGCGGGGGTGTCGCCTTCGGCCTCCGCCGCCTCGGCATCGTTGGCCTCGTTAGCCTCGTTGGCTTCCTGCTCCGCCTCGTCATTCTCCCGTGCGTTGCGCTCCTCGTTCGCCTCGTTCTCCCCGTTCGTCGCGTCCTCTTCTTCGTCGCGCTCGTCCATGCCGGGAAAGCCGCCGCCCATCTGCACCGGCGTGGCCGAGCCCAGATGAGTCGCAGGGGCCATGGCAGCGACGTGGCTGCCGTAGAGCAGATAGGTGCCGGCGCTGGCGGCACGGGCGCCGCTGGGGGAGACGTAGATGGCCACGGGCACCGGCGAGGTGAGCATGGCGCGGATCATGCTGCGCATGGTGGCATCGAGCCCGCCCGGGGTGTCCATCTGCACGACGACGAGTTCGGCATTACGCTCGGCCGCCTTGCGCAGCCCGCGCTCGAAGTAGTCGCCGGTGGCCGGCCCGATGGCCCCCTCCACCGTCATCACCAAGGCGATGCGCTCGTTCTCCTGAGCCTGACTCTGCCAGGCCAGCAGGCCACCGCCGGCAACCAGGCACAGGAAGCTGAACCACAACACAAGACGGTGAAACCAGGCGACACGGCGCACGCTCATGACAGACTTACCTCGCGTCGTGATATGGGTATGCTTGTAGGACCCCACTGGTGGTGTTTCAGTTTCTCCTTAAATCAGGTTAGCAGGCGAAGCCGAGAAAGCCGAACCCACCACGAAGCCCATCCTGGAGTATGACGATGCGCCGACTTGTCACTGCCATTGCCCTCTCGTCGATCCTGGTACCGCCGGCGGCAGCCGATACATGGTCGCAGGTGCTCGACGAGGCTCGCGGCCAGAGCGTCTACTGGCACGCCTGGGCCGGCGATACTCGGGTCAACGACTATCTCGAATGGGTCAAACAGCGAGTGCGGGACGAACACGAGATCGAGCTGGTACACGTCAAGATCGACGATACCGGTGCCGCCGTCTCCCGCGTGCTGGCCGAGCGCAGCGCCGGCAATCACGACGACGGCAGCATCGATCTGATCTGGCTCAACGGCGAGAACTTCGCCGCCATGAAAGAGAACGACCTGCTGTACGGCCCCTTTGCCGAGCGGCTGCCCAACTTCGCGCTGACCTTTCCGGAACACAATCCCGAGGTGGTCACCGACTTCACGCTGCCCACGGAAGGCTATGAGTCGCCCTGGGGCAAGGCACAGATCACCTTCTATTACGACGCCGGCGAAGTCGGGGACGAGCCGCCGCGCAGCATGGCGCAGCTGCTCACCTGGGCCGAGGCCAACCCGGGACGCTTCACCTATCCCCGCATTCCCGACTTCCTCGGCAGCACCTTCCTCAAGCAGGCACTCATTGCCCTGGTCGACGATGGCGATGCCCTCTATGAACCGGTGGCGCAGAGCGACTTCGAGGAAGTCACGGCACCGCTGTGGGAGTATCTCGACGCCCTTCACCCCCACCTGTGGCGCAGCGGGCGACAGTTCCCCGCCAATGGCCCCGAGCTGCGGCGCCTGCTGGCCGACGGCGAAGTCGCGCTGGCCTTCACCTTCAATCCGGCGGAGCCGGCTGCCGCGGTGGCCGACTTCGAGCTGCCCGAGTCGACCCGCAGCTACGTGCTCGAAGGCGGCACCCTGGGTAACGTGCACTTCGTTGCCATTCCGTTCAACTCACCGCGCCGTGCCGCCGCCATGGTGGTGGCCGATTTCCTGCTCTCGCCCGAAGCCCAGGCACGCAAGCAGGACATCTCGGTGTGGGGCGATCCCACCGTGCTCGACGTGACGCGGCTGGACGACGAGACCCGCGCACTCTTCGAGCAGGCGCACGACAACCCCGCCCTGCTGGCCCCGGAGGCGCTGACCGAGACCCTGCCGGAGCCGCATCCGAGCTGGATGACGGCGCTGCAGGACGCCTGGCAGGCGCGCTACGTCGGCCGCTAGGGACAGCCGCTGCCGATGCTGCGCCTTGCTCCGTGGCTGATCGTCATCCTGCTGGTCGGCCCGATACTGGCCGGCCTGACCATGGCGCTGCTGCCTGCGTTCGGCTATATGCCGGCGCTGGGCGGCCATGGCTTCAGTCTGGATCCCTGGCGGCAGCTCCTGGCCCAGCCGGGCCTGACCCGCTCGGTGGGCGTGAGTTTCGCCAGCGGTCTGGTCACCACGGCCATTTCGCTCGCCGTGGTGCTGCTGTTTCTGGCCGGGGTGTCGGGCAGCCGCCTGGACCGGTGGATCCGACGTCTGGTCGCGCCGCTGCTGTCGATCCCCCATGCCGCCGCAGCCTTCGGCCTGGCCGTCCTGATCGCGCCATCCGGCCTGCTGTCACGACTGGTCTCGCCGGGTCTCACCGGCTGGGAGCGCCCGCCGGATGTGCTGATCGTTCAGGACCCCTGGGGGCTCTCACTGATGGCCGGGTTGATCATCAAGGAGATCCCCTTCCTGCTGCTGATGTGCCTTGCTGCCCTGCCCCAGCTCGACCCGGAGCGACGCGTGGCCATGGCCCGCTCGCTCGGCTATCGCCCGACCACTGCCTGGCTCAAGGTGGTAGCCCCTTCACTCTATCCGCTGATCCGGCTGCCGGTCTTTGCCGTCATCGCCTATGCCACTTCGGTGGTCGACGTGGCACTGATTCTCGGCCCGACGCTGCCGCCGACGCTGGCGGTCTCGATTCTGGTCTGGTTCAACGATCCCGACCTGAGCCGGCGCTTCATGGCCTCGGCCGGCGCCGTGCTGCAGCTCGGCGTCACGGCCGCGGCGCTCATCGCCTGGTGGTGTCTGGAACGCCTGGTCGCCCGGCTGGGGCGGCAGTGGCTCGCGCGTGGCGGGCGCGGCAGCGGCGACTCACCGCTGCGTCTGGCGGGCAAAGGG
>NZ_BAEU01000070.1:0-3060 GCF_000246875.1 Halomonas sp. KM-1 | reverse complement strand
CCCGCTCACGCCTGGTGCGCGCCGGCTGCGCCTTCGTGCGCGCCATTCACGAGCTGTTCTGGGCACTGCTGTTCCTGCAGGTGTTCGGTCTCTCGGCACTCACCGCCCTGGCGGCGCTGGCGATTCCCTATGCCGGTATCTTCGCCAAGGTCTATGCCGAGATCCTCGAGCAGACCCCGCGCGCGCCACGCGACGCCCTGCCACCCGGCAGCGGGCGGCTGGCGCGTTTCGTCTATGCCGAGCTGCCACTGGCCTGGTCCCAGCTCGCCGCCTATACCCGCTACCGCTTCGAGTGCGGCCTGCGCGCCAGCGTGCTGCTCGGCTTCGTCGGCCTGCCGACCCTGGGTTTCCATCTCGAGACCGCCTTCCGCGAGGGCCGTTACCACGAGGCGGGGGCGCTGCTGTGGCTGTTCTATCTGCTGATCGCCAGCCTGCCGTGGTGGGGCCACAAGCGGCTGATCCCGCTGTTGCTGGTGGGGGGCGTCTGGCTGCTGGGGCCGTGGCCCAGCGTGGACGGCGCGCTGCTGTGGCGCTTCGTCTCCGAGGACATCTGGCCGGCGGCGCTGCTGGCCGGCGACTGGGCGGGAATGCTCGCCTGGCTGGCGCGGATCCCGCAGCTGGGACCGGCCATCGGCAATACCCTGCTACTGGGTCTGCTCGGCACCGTCGGCGCGCTCGCTGTGGCGCTGCTCCTGTGGCCGCTGGCAAGCCGGCACTTCGGCAATCGCGGCACGCGACTGGCTGGGCACGGCGTGCTGATCTTCCTACGCTCGACGCCGGAGCTGATGCTGGCGTTCGTCTTCCTGCTGCTGCTCGGCCCCTCGCTGCTGCCCGCCTGGCTGGCCCTGGCGCTGCACAACGGGGCCCTGATCGCCTTCCTGGTGGCACGCCACGCCGATGCCATCAACCCCGGCATGCCGGGCCTGCCGGCCAGCGGGCGCCTGGCCTACGAGCTGCTGCCGCGGGTCTACCCCGGGCTGCTGGCGCTGCTCTACTATCGCGCCGAGGTGATCCTGCGCGAAACGGCGATTCTCGGCATGCTGGGGGTGGCCACGCTGGGCTTCTATATCGAAGAGGGCTTCGACTACCTGATGTTCGACGTGGCCTTCTTCCTGCTGCTGATCACCGCCGCGCTCAACATCGCCGTGGACACCCTCTCGCGACGGCTGCGGCCGCGAGAGGCGCCGCTGGACGACCCCTGCGTGAGGTGAGCAGGCTTCAGGCGCTCGGCACCATGGCCGTGACGGTGATCTCCACCTTGAGCTCGTCGGCAGGCATCGGCGCACAGACGCAGGTACGTGCCGGGGCATGGCCGGTGGGTACCCAGGCGTCCCACACCGCGTTCATGGCGGCGAAGTCATGGCCGTCCTTGAGGTAGATGGTGGCCGTCAGCAGGTGCTCGCGGTCCGAGCCGATCTCGGCCAGCAGCGCATCCACCCGCGCCAGCATGCTTTCGGTCTGCTCGGTGATGTCGCCGTGGCGCGCCTCGGGGCCGGCTACCTGGCCGCACAGGTAGGCGATACCCTGATGAATCACCGCGCGGCTCATGCGCGCCTTGGTATCATGACGGACGATGGTCATTTCTTTCTCCTCGGAAGTTAAAGCCCGTCGATTCTACCGCATCCCCAGCGCTCAGCGTCGATGCCCCACCGGCATCCGCAGGGATACCTCCTGTGCGGTATATCCAGCCAACGTTATGCATGGCAGTATACGACGGATCGTTATATCCACCGGGATATGACGATGACTCGCCCTAGCCGGACGAGCACAGAAGAACCCAACGGGGGAACGATCGATGAGCCGTGTTTTTCGTCTATTGGCCGGCATGGCCGTCCTCGGCCTGAGCCTGACCATCGCAACGGCCCTGGCCGACCCGAAGCCGACCCGAATTGCCGCCGCCTCGGACCTGCGCTTCGCTATGGACGAGATACTGGAGAACTTCGCCGCCGATCATCCCGAGCATCCCATCGAGGTGCTCTATGGCTCCTCGGGGCGTTTTCGCAGCCAGATCGAGCATGGCGCCCCCTTCGATCTGTTCTTCTCGGCGGACATCGCCTACCCCCAGGCACTGAAAGAGGCCGGCCATGCCGCCGGCGAGGTGATCCCCTACGCCGAGGGCCGCATCGTGATCTGGAGCGACGGGCTCGACGCCTCGGCACTGACCCTGGACGACCTTGCCGACGAGCGCTTCCGCCGCATCGCCATCGCCAACCCCCGCCATGCGCCCTATGGCGACCGGGCCCAGGTGGCCCTGCGTGCCAGCGGCCTGTGGGAAACGCTGGAGCGGCGGCTGGTGTTCGGCGAGAACATCGCCCACACCATGCAGTTGGTGCAGAGCGGTGCCGCCGAGGTGGGCATCATCGCCCTGTCGCTGGTCCGCCACCCGTCGATACTCGACCAGGGCGGCTACCATTTGATCGACGATTCCCTTCACGCACCGCTCACCCAGGGCTTCATCATCACCCGCCGCGCCGCCGACAACCCTACCGCCCGGCTGTTCGCCGACTACATGGGCTCGGCGGAAACCCGCAGCATCATGCGTGCCTATGGCTTCCAGCTACCCGATGAGTAAGGCGAGATGACCTGGTTCGGGATCGGCGAGGCCGACTGGATCGCGCTGCAGCTCACCTTCCGCCTGGCCCTGATCAGCACCGCCCTGTTGCTGGTGCTGTGCCTGCCGCTGGCCTGGTGGCTGGCCCATACCCAGCGCCGCATCAAGGTGGTGATCGAGGCGCTGGTCTCGCTGCCGCTGGTGCTGCCGCCCACGGTGATCGGCTTCTACCTGCTGATCCTGCTCGGCCCCCGCGGCGCCGTGGGCGGCACCCTGGAACGCCTGGGCGCGAGCCACCTGGCCTTTACCTTCACCGGGCTGGTGATCGGCTCGATGGTCTATTCGCTGCCCTTCGTGGTGCAGCCGCTGCAGAACGCCTTCCAGGCCATGGGGCGCCGCCCGCTGGAGGTAGCCGCCACCCTGCGGGCGGGGCCGCTGGATCGACTGGTGTCGGTGGTGCTGCCGCTGTCGCGCCAGGGCCTGCTCACCGCGGCGGTATAAAAACCCGG
>NZ_BAEU01000071.1:0-10368 GCF_000246875.1 Halomonas sp. KM-1 | reverse complement strand
CGACGATACGCCGCACCCGGGAGTGGCGGCATCGCCGGGGCTGGCCATCGCACCGGTCTTCGTGCTGCAGACCCCGCGCTTCGACTATCCCGAGCGCGCCGCCGACCCTGCCGAGCAGCAGCAGCGCCTGCGCCAGGCCATCGCCGAGGGGGCGGCCCAGCTCGAGGCACTGGTCCAGCAGGCCCGCGGCGGCGAAGTGGCGCAGATCCTCTCCATGCACGAGGAGATGCTCAGAGACCCCGAATTGTTCGAGGCCGCCCGTGAGGGCATTCAGGAGGGCCGCTCGGCCGAGGCTGCCTGGTGGGTAGCCATCGAGACCGCCGCCCATGCCCAGGAGATGCTCGCCGACCGCCTGCTGGCCGAGCGCGCCGCCGACCTGCGCGACGTCGGCCGCCGCGTACTCGGCGTACTGTGCGAGGTGAGCCTGCCCGAGCCGCCGGAGACGCCCTACATCCTAGTGACCGACGACATCGGCCCTTCCGACGTGGCGCGGCTCGACACACAGCGGGTGCGCGGCCTGCTCACCGCCCGCGGCGGCGCCACCGCACACAGCGCGATTCTCGCCCGCGCCCTGGGGATTCCTGCCGTAGTGGGCGCCGGCGAACGGGTGCTGACGCTGGCAGGCGGCCAGGAGCTGATTCTTGATGGCGAACGCGGCAGGGTGATTCCGGCGCCCTCTGCCGAACGCCGCGCCAGCGCCGAGCAGCGCCTGGCCGAACGCCAGCGGCGCGAGGCCGAGGCGTGGCAGGCGCGCTTCGAGCCGGCCCAAACTCGTGACGGACATCGCGTGGAAGTGGCCGCCAACCTGGGCAACACCACCCACGCCGCCGATGCCGTGGAGCGCGGCGCCGAGGGCATCGGCCTGTTGCGCACCGAGTTCCTGTTCATGGCCCACGCCCGGGAGCCGGATCTCGCCACGCAGATCGAAGAGTACCGCGAGGCTCTGGACGCCCTTGACGGCCGTCCGCTAGTGGCCCGCACCCTCGACGTGGGCGGCGACAAGCCGCTGCCCTACTGGCCGATGCCCAAGGAGGACAACCCCTTCCTCGGGCTGCGCGGCATCCGCCTCAGCCTGACCCGGCCCGAGGTGCTCGAAACCCAACTGCGGGCGCTGTTGATGGCGGCGGCCCCCGCCAGCGAGGCGGCGGACAAGCCGCAGCCGCTGCGCATCATGCTGCCGATGGTCAAGGACGTGGGCGAATTCCGCGCCGCACGCGCCATCTTCGAGCGCCTGCTCGACGAAATTCCCGCTGCCGAGCGCGCCACCGACGTGCAGTTGGGGGTGATGATCGAGGTGCCTTCGGCGGCCCTGCTGGCACCTGTCTTGGCCGCCGAGGTCGACTTCTTCTCGGTAGGCACCAACGACCTGACCCAGTACACCCTGGCCATCGACCGCGACCACCCCGAGCTCTCGGCCCAAGCCGACGGCCTGCATCCGGCGGTGCTGCGCCTGATCGAGATGACCGTAGCGGCGGCTCATGCCCACGGCAAGTGGGTCGGGGTATGCGGCGAGCTGGCCAGCGACACCCTGGCGGTGCCGGTGCTGGTCGGACTCGGCGTCGATGAGCTCTCGGTGAGCGCGCGCCAGGTACCGCTGGTCAAGGCCAGACTGCGCGAATTCGATCTGGCCGAGGCCCGCACCCAGGCCCAACTGGCACTGGCCCAGGCCACCAGCGAGGCGGTACGCGACGCCCTGGAGGCACGCTGATGGCCCGCCTGCTCACCCTCACCCTGAATCCGGCGCTGGACCTCTCCGTCAGCCTGGAGCGGCTGGAGCCGGGCACGGTCAACCGCACCCATGAGACCCACCTGACGGCGGCCGGCAAGGGCGTCAACGTGGCCCGGGTGCTGGCCCAGTTGGGTCACGACGTGACGGTGTCGGGCTTTCTCGGCACCGACAACGACGGCCCCTTCCTGCGCGCCTTCGAAGCCATGGGCGTGGAAGACGCCTTCCTCCGCGTACCCGGCGAGACCCGCATCAATGCCAAGCTCGCCGAGGCCGACGGTCGCATCACCGACATCAACGGCCCCGGCGCGGCCATCGACGAAGCGGCCTGGCAGCGCTTGCTCGACGGTCTCGACACGCGCATCGGCGACCCGCGACGGCGCCCCGACGCTGTGGTGATCGCCGGCAGCCTGCCACCCGGCGTGACACCGGCCAATCTGGCCGAGCTGGTCACCCGGCTGCGCGAGGCGGGCCTGCCGGTGTGGGTCGATACCAGCGGCGCCGCCCTGGATCAAGCCATTGCGGCTCGCCCCACCGCGGTCAAGCCCAACGAGCTCGAGCTGGCCACCTGGGCCGGCAACACCCTCGACACGGCGGAAGCACGCCTGACCGCGGCACTACGCCTATACGCCGCCGGCATCGAGGAGGCTGTGGTCTCGGCCGGGGCTGCCGGGGTGCTGTGGGTCAGCCATCGCGGCGCCTGGCAGGCCATGCCGCCCCGGGTCAGCGTCGCCAGCACCGTAGGCGCCGGCGACACCCTGCTTGCCGCCCTGCTGCACGGGGTGGTGTGCGGCCATCCGCCCGACCAGGCCCTGCGCCTGGCCACCGCACTCTCCGCTGAATCGGTTCGTCACCTGGGCGTGGGCAACCTCCACGCCGAGGACTTACCGCAACTTCAACAACAGACCCGCGTGCGTCGCCTCAACGACGTAGACGCAGGGGGAGCCCTCGCATGAACGTGATCATCGTCACCGCCTGCCCCAGCGGCATGGCCACCACTTTCCTCGCCGCTCGGCGCCTGGAGCAGGCCGCCCGTCGCCTGGGCTGGCAAGCCAGCGTCGAGATGCACAGCCAGCTCGAAGCCGTCGAGCCCGTCTCGGCCGACGCCATTGCCGCGGCCGATCTGGTCGTGGTCGCCGCCGACCAGATTCCTGCCGCCGAGCGCTTTGCCGACAAGCAACTGTTCCGCGCCGCCATCGGCGAAGCCCTGCCCGACCCCGAGGCGTTCCTGCAGCGCGCCCGGCGCGAGGCCGAGAGCTTCACTCCGCCCGCCCAGAGCGCGGTGGCCACCCAGCATAAAGCGCCCGGCGGCAGCAAAATCGTCGCCGTGACCGCCTGCCCCACCGGAGTGGCTCACACCTTCATGGCCGCCGAGGCACTGAGCGAAGCGGGCAAGAGCCTGGGCCACGCGATTCGAGTCGAGACCCAGGGCTCGGTGGGGGCGCAGAACAAGCTCACCGACGAGGAGATCGCCGCGGCGGACGTGGTGATTCTGGCCTGCGACATCGAGGTCGACCCGACCCGCTTCGCCGGCAAGCGCATCTACCGCACCTCCACCGGCAACGCACTGAAGAAGCCGCGTCCCACCATCGAGGCGGCCCTCGATCAGGCCGAGGTGGAAGAGACCGGCACCGCTCGTCGCAGCGATGCGAGCCGCAGCATCAAGGAGAAAGGGGTCTACAAGCATCTGCTCACCGGGGTATCCTTCATGCTACCCATGGTGGTGGCCGGCGGCCTGCTGATCGCGCTCTCCTTCGTCTTCGGCATCGAGGCCTTCCAGGAAGAGGGCACCCTGGCCGCGGCGCTGATGCAGATCGGCGGCGGCACCGCCTTCGCTCTGATGATCCCGGTGCTGGCCGGCTACATCGCCTACTCCATCGCCGACCGGCCGGGCATCGCGCCGGGCATGATCGGCGGCATGCTGGCGGCCAACATCGAGGCCGGCTTCATCGGCGGCATCATCGCCGGCTTCCTGGCCGGCTACGTGGCGCTGGCGGTGACCCGCCACGTCAAGCTGCCGGCCAGCGTCGAGTCGCTCAAGCCGATCCTGATCATCCCGCTGGTATCGAGCCTGGTCACCGGCCTGACCATGATCTACATCATCGGCGAGCCGGTGGCGGCGATACTGGCCGGCCTGACCAGCTTCCTTGCCGGTATGGACGCCACCAACGCGGTGCTGCTGGGTATCCTGCTCGGCGCCATGATGTGCTTCGACCTGGGCGGACCGGTGAACAAGGCCGCCTACACCTTCGGCGTGGGCCTGCTGGCCTCGCAGACCTACGCGCCGATGGCGGCGATCATGGCCGCCGGCATGGTGCCGGCCATCGGCATGGGCATCGCCAGCTTCGTCGCCCGGCACAAGTTCTCCGAACCGGAGCGCGAGGCGGGCAAGGCGTCGTTCGTGCTGGGGCTGTGCTTCATCAGCGAAGGCGCCATTCCCTTCGCCGCCAAGGATCCGCTGCGCGTGATCCCCGCCTGCATCGCCGGCGGCGCGGTGACCGGCGCCCTCTCGATGCTGGTCGGCGCCCAACTGATGGCCCCCCACGGCGGCATCTTCGTGCTGCTGATCCCCAACGCCATCACCCCGGTGCTGCTCTACCTCGGCGCCATCGTCATCGGCTCGCTGATCACCGGCCTGGGCTACGCCGCGATCAAGCGCGGCGCGGCACCGGTAGCGGTGGGCGCCGCCGCCTGAGTGTGTTCATCAAGCCAAAAAAAGCCCGGCCACATGGCCGGGCAAATGACAGCACCTGGCTGCCGAGAGAGCACGAGAGAGGGTCGGGGAAGCCGCTCAGTGGTGAAAACGCTGGGCGGCTTCCTTGGCGAGCTGGCGAATGCCGTTCCAGTCCTCGGCATCGACCAGCGACTTCGGCGTCAGCCACGAGCCGCCTACGCACATCACGTTCTTCAGCGCCAGGTAGTCTTCGGCGTTTTCCAGGGTGATGCCGCCGGTGGGACAGAAACGCGCCTCGGGGATAGGACCGGCGAAAGCCTTCAGCGCCTTGACGCCGCCGCTGGCTTCGGCGGGGAAGAACTTGAAGCGGCGATAGCCGTATTGCCAGCCGGTCATCAGCTCGGACACCGTGGCCACACCGGGCAGCATCGGCACCGGGCTGGTGACACCGTAGCGGTAGAGCGCTTCGGTAGTGCCGGGGGTGACCACGAAGTCGGCGCCCACCTGCTCGCTCTGGCGATACTGAGCCGGCGTGAGCACCGTTCCCACACCGATACTGGCCTGGGGCAGCGCCGCCTTGAGTCGCTTCACCGCTTCCAGGGCGCAGTCGGTACGCAGGGTCACTTCCAGCACGGTGAGTCCGCCTTCGACCAGAGCGCGGCCGAGCGGCACGGCGTCCTCGATGCGCTCGATGGCCAGCACCGGAATGACTTCCGCCTTGAGGCAGATGCTGTCGAGCTCGGTGGTCCGCGTGGACGGCAGCTGTTTGTCGATGGTCATGAGCAAGACTCCAGGTCAGGGGGCCCAGTAGACGGCCAGCGGGCAGGAAAGAAAGGCACGGATCGGCAGTTCGCGCGAGTCGTCGCCGGACATGGCCCGGGCCAGCACGCTGCGTTTGTCGTCACCGGTGATGTGCAAGACGTGGCGCCGCGCCTGATGCAGGCGGTCGGCGCTCAGAGTGATGCGCGGCTGGGGCTGGCTGGGGGTGCGTGCGGCCAGCACCGGAGCATCGGTGGTCAGGCCAAGCTCCAGCTCGCGGCTGTCGGGGAAAAGCGAGGCGGTGTGACCGTCGCCGCCCATGCCCAGTACCACCAGGCTGGCGGGCCAGGTCAGCGCCTCGATGCGCCGGGTAACGGCCTCGACGCCCTGCTCGGGCGTCTCGTCGTCGGTGGTCAGCGCAACGAAGCTGGCCGCGGCGGCCTTGCCCTGCAGCAGATGGCGACGCACCAGGCGCGCATTACTCGCTTCGTCGCTCTCGCTCACCCAACGCTCGTCGGCCAGGGTCACCTCGACCCGCTCCCAAGGCAGCGCCTGTTTGGCCAGGGCCTGGAAGAACGGTACCGGCGTCGAGCCGCCGGAGAGCACCAGCAGCGCACGTTCCTGCTGCGCCAGGTCCTGACGCAGCGCCTCGGCGACGGCTTCGGCGAGCTGCTCGGCAAGCTGCTCGCGGGGTGTGGCGTTCGTCATGTCAGTAGTCCTCGTACCAGCTGCGCCCGTCCTGGGTGATCATGGCGATGGAGGCCACCGGACCCCAGGAGCCGGCCGGATAGCGCCGCGGCGGCTCGCCCATCTCCTCCCAGGCGGCAATCAGACTGTCGCACCAGTGCCAGGCGTGCTCCACCTCGTCACGGCGCACGAACAGGTATTGGCGCCCCTTCATCACCTCGAGCAGCAGACGCTCGTAGGCATCGGGAATGCGCTCCTGAGGGAAGGCGCTGCCGAAATCCAGATGCAGCGGCCCGCGACGCAGGCGCATGCCGCGGTCCAGGCCGCTGTCCTTGGTCAGCACCTCCAGGGCGATGCCTTCGTCCGGCTGCAGGCGGATGATCAGCTTGTTGGCGGCCAGATTGCGCTGATCGGGGTCGAAGATGTAGTGCGCCTGCTGGCGGAAGTGAATCACGATCTGCGACAGCTTCTCGGGCATGCGCTTGCCGGTGCGCAGGTAGAACGGCACCCCGGCCCAGCGCCAGTTGGAGACGCCGGTCTTCATCGCAACGAAGGTCTCGGTGCCGCTCTCGCGGTTGGCGCCCTCCTCCTCGAGGTAGCCGGGCACGCCCTTGCCTTTGATGGTGCCGGCAATGTATTGGCCGCGCACCACGTCACGATTGAGCTTGGCCTCGCTGAAGGGCTGCAGCGCCTTGAGCACCTTGACCTTCTCGTCGCGGATGGCGTCGGCATCCAGGTTGGCCGGCGGGTCCATGGCGATCAGACAGACCAGCTGCAGCAGGTGATTCTGCACCATGTCGCGCAGCTGGCCGGCACGGTCGAAGTAGCCCCAGCGCCCCTCGATGCCGACCTGCTCGGCCACGGTGATCTCCACGTGGGAGATGTGGTTCTGATTCCACTGGGTGCCGAACAGGGGATTGGCGAAGCGCAGCGCGATCAGGTTCTGGACGGTCTCCTTGCCGAGATAGTGATCGATGCGGTAGACCCGGGACTCCGGGAACACCTCGCCGATGGCATCGTTGATCTCGCAGGAGGATTCGAAGTCGTAGCCGATCGGTTTCTCGACCACCACCCGGGAAAGCTCGTCGAGACATTCACCGGCCTGAAGATTGCGGCAGATATCGCCATACAGGCTGGCCGGCACGGCCAGATAGACGACCAGGGGGCAGACCACGGTGTCGTGACGCACGGCCTTGCGCCACTCGGCGATGGCGCGATAGCCCTCGGCAGTGCCGAAGTCGAGCTGCAGGAAATCGAGACGCGCGGTGAAACGCTTGACGGTCTCGCGGTCCAGCTCGGCAGGCTTGACGTAGGTCTGCAGGGTTTCGGCCACGCGCTTGCGGAAGGCATCGGTCTGTATCTCCTGGCGCGCCAACCCGAGGATGCGCGTGTCGTCGTGCAGCAGCCCCTCGCGGTCGAGATGGTACAGCGCGGGATAGAGCTTGCGCAGCGACAGGTCGCCCAGGGCGCCGAACAGCGCCAGATCGATGACCGGCCGATCCTCGTCCTCAGACCGCCTGGTTGCCTTCATGTTTGCCCCCAATCTGGTTAACTTACATAAAAAATACGTCAGCACCACTTACCGCGCAATGTTTGTTTTGTAATATTACACTAATTTCCTAGCAATGAGCTTGCCTCATTCGCGGCCGGGACGACACCGCGATAGGATAGCCCATCATTTTGTTGTTAAATCACTACATCATCTGTTTCAGAGAGTCGCAACCGCCATGGCCCATGATCTGCTGCAACGCATTCGACAACGTCTCGATGAGCTCAACCGCTCCGAGCGCAAGGTAGCAGACGTCATCCTGGCCGACCCGGCGCGGGCCACCGGCCTGAGCATAGCCAGCCTGGCCCAGGCCGCCTCGGTCAGCGAGCCCACCGTCAACCGTTTCTGCCGCAGCTTCGATGCCAAGGGCTATCCCGACTTCAAGATCAAGCTGGCCCAGAGCCTGGCCGGCGGCACGCCCTATGTCAGCCAGTCGGTCGAGCCCGGCGACGCGGCGGCGGATTACACGGGCAAGATCTTCGGCGCCACCATTGCCGCTCTCGACGAAGCCAGCCGCACGCTGGACCCGGCCCGCATCGAGCGGGTGGTGGACTACCTCATTCAGGCCAAGCAGATCCACTTCTTCGGCCTGGGTGCCTCCGGCGCGGTGGCACAGGATGCCCAGCACAAGTTCTTCCGCTTCAACCTGCCGGTTACGGCCTATGTCGACGTGCTGATGCAGCGCATGGTGGCATCGGCCTGCCATACCGGCGATGTGGTAGTGGTCATCTCCTGGACCGGGCGCACCCGCGAGCTGGTCGACATCGCCCGCCTGGCGCGGGAGAGCGGCGCCGTGGTGCTGGGCATCACCGCACCCGACTCGCCGCTGGCCACGGAGTGCACCGAAACCCTGGAGGTCGCCACCCCCGAGGACACCGACGTCTACATGCCGATGACCTCACGCATGATCCAGCTCACCCTGATCGACGTGCTGGCCACCGGGGTGACCCTGCGTCGCGGCGAGGACTTCCTGCCGCACCTGAAGAAGATCAAGGACAGCCTGCAGGAGACCCGCTACCCGGCGACGCGCCAGGATTGAGTCCAGCGGCCGAAGGGTTGTCAGGGCGCCGCGACGGCACAACAATAGCGGCTCCCTTCCTTCTCACTTCGAGGCCCTCGATGCAACGGATCGCACGTTCTGCCATTTCTCTCTCCGCCCTCGCCTTCGCCCTGTTGGCGCAGGGTGCCGCCGCCGAGACCTTCCGCTTCACCGCCATCCCCGACGAGGATCAGGCGCGTCTGGTCGAGCGCTTCGGCAAGGTGGCCGACTACCTCGAGGAGCGCCTCGGGGTCGAGGTGGAGTACGTACCGGTGAAGTCCTACAGCGCCGCGGTCACCGCTTTCCGCAACGATCAGGTCCAGTTGGCCTGGTTCGGCGGCCTCTCCGGCGTGCAGGCGCGGCGCCTGGTCCCGGGCTCCCAGGCACTGGCCCAGGGCAGCGAGGACGATGCCTTCATGAGCTACTTCATCGCTCACGAGTCCACCGGCCTCGAGCGTGCCGACGAGCTGCCCGACGAGCTGGAAGGCATGAGCCTCACCTTCGGCTCGCGCACCTCCACCTCCGGGCGCCTGATGCCGGAACACTTCTTCCGTGAGCGCTTCGACGACGTCGACCCGGAGCGCTTCTTCTCCCGCGTCGGCTACTCCGGCGATCACTCGCGCACCATTGCTCTGGTCGAAGCTGGCACCTACGACATCGGCGCGGTCAACTATACGGTGTGGGAAGCCGCCGTCGAGGATGGCCGGGTCAATACCGACCAGGTCCGGGTGATCTGGGCCACGCCGCCCTACCCGGACTACAACTGGACCCTGCGCGGCGACGCCGACGAACGCTTCGGCGAAGGCTTCACCGAGAAGGTGCGGGCCGCCTTCCTCGAGATGGACGACCCGGAGCTGCTCGCCTCCTTCCCCCGTGAGGCGTTCATTCCCGCCGACAACGACCTTTATGCCCCCATCGAGGAGGTGGCCGAAGAGCTCGGCCTGCTGCGCTGATGGAGAGCGAGCAACGGCGCCTGCTGGTTCGCTTCGAGGGCGAGGATCTCGGTCACGGCGCGCATGTGGTGCTGCCGCGCCTGAGCCTTGCCCTGCACCAGGGCGAGCGGGTCGCCCTGCTCGGCCAGAGCGGCGCCGGCAAGTCGACGCTGCTCGCTGAGCTGCGCCGCCGGCTGGGGGGAGAGGCGGCCTGGTGCCCTCAGCATCACGGCCTGGTGCCGCAGCTTGCCGTCTATCACAACGTCTTCATGGGGCGCCTGCCGGAGCATTCGGCGCTGGCCAATCTGTGGAACCTGGTGCGCCCACTGCGCGGGCCATGGCGGGAAGTGGCCGCACTGTGCGACGAACTGGGCCTGAACGGCCTGATGCGCCGCCCGGTGGGCGAGCTTTCCGGCGGCCAGCGCCAGCGGGTGGCCATCGCCCGCGCCCTGTATCAGGCCCGCCCGCTGTTCCTGGGTGACGAACCGGTGGCCAGCGTCGATCCTCACCAGGCGCTGCGGCTGCTGGACCTGATCGACTCCCGCCACACCACCTCGGTAGTGGCGCTGCACCAGCGCGAGCTGGCGCTCTCCCACTTCGACCGGGTGTGGGGGCTGCGTGACGGCCGCCTGGCGATCGATGCCCGCGCCGACGAGCTCAGCCTGGCCGAGCTCGATGCGCTCTATCCCGATGCCGCGGAACCGGCCGGCAGCCCACCGCCCGGCAACGACGATGTGCCGCTGCCCAGCCCCGAGGCGCTGCCCTGCGCCCGAGGACGGCCATGAGCGACGGCCTGGTCGATAGCCGTCCGCCCTCGGCACGCAGCTGGTGGCGCGGCGGCTCCCCCGGCCTGCGCCTGGCCCGTCACAGCCTGGGTTTGGTGGCGCTTGCCGTGCTGCTGGTGCCCTTCGCCGACCTGGCCATTCACACCCGCGACCCCTGGGGCGAACTCGGACGCATGGCCGCCGGGCTGGCCTGGCCCGCCTGGGGCGCGCTGGAATC
>NZ_BAEU01000072.1:0-27746 GCF_000246875.1 Halomonas sp. KM-1 | reverse complement strand
CGCCACCCCGGCCAGCAGCACCGCGGCAAGACCGGCCAGGCTCAGGTAGCGCTCGGCACGCTCCAGGGCGTTGCCGAGGCCCGGTCGGTCGCGGCGCAGGTCGCGCACCTCGACGCCGTCACGACGCAGGCGCTCGAGCAGCGGCGCCAGTTGATCCAGCGCCTGGGGCGGGCCGGCGGCAAGCAGCTCGAATTCCACCCGCGCTCCCGGCTGCACCAGGTTGGTGGCCTCGAGGTCGTCGAGATGGACCATCAACCGCGGGTTGAAGTTGCCGAAGCCGGCGGACTGGTCCGGCTCGCGCTCGACCAGTCCGGTCAACGTCAGCTCGCCCTCGCCCACTTGAATGCGGTCGCCCAGCTCCGCCTCCAGCAGCAGCGCCAGGCGCGGCGCCACCCAGGCTTCCCCCGGAGCGGGGCCGTGGCCGACCGTCTCGAGACCCTCGCCGCGGTCGACGTAGACCTCGCCGTAGTGGGGGTAGATGCTGTCCACGGCCTTGAGACTGGCCGGCTGGAAGGCGTCGCCGAAGCTGACCATGGTCACCATGTCGACCTGGTCGCTCAGCGTCATGCCGGCCTCTTCCAGGGTCTGGCGCAGCTCCTGGCTGAAGGGGCGGCCCTGCTCGAGTACCAGATCGCCGCCCAGCAGCTGACCGGCCTGACGGGTCAAACCACGGTCGAGGCGGTCGAGAAAGAAGCCGATCATGGTCGAGGCGGCCACCGCCAGCGCCAGAGCGACGAACAGCGCACGCACGTCGCTGGCGCGCAGATCGCGCAGCAGGCCGCGGGCGGAGAGGCGCAGCAGGTTGGCGCCCTCGGCCTGGGTAGAGGCTCGGCTCATGCGCCCACCTCTTCATCGCGCAATAGTTCGATCAGCTGCCCCTCCTCCAGACGCAGGCTACGATCGCAGCGCGCCGCCAGCGCATGGTCGTGAGTCACCAGTACCAGGGTGGTGCCGGCTTCGCGGTTGAGCTGGAACAGCAGGTCGATGATGCGCGCCCCGGTGGCTTGATCCAGGTTGCCCGTGGGTTCGTCGGCGAACACCAGCTCGGCGCCGGTGACAAAGGCCCGGGCCAGCGCAACCCGCTGCTGTTCGCCGCCGGAAAGCTGCTTGGGCAGATGCTCCATGCGCTCACCCAGACCGACGCGGGTGAGCCAATCGCGGGCCCGGGCCCCGGCGTCGGGAAGCGGCGAGAGCTCCAATGGCAGCAGCACGTTCTCCAGCGCCGTCAAGGTCGGCAGCAGCTGGAAGTTCTGGAACACGAAGCCGACCCGGCCGGCACGCAGCCGGGCGCGGCCATCTTCATCGAGCTTGCCGAGCGTCTCGCCGAATAGTTCGAGCTCGCCGCCGCTCGGCTCGTCCAACCCCGCCAGCAGGCCAAGCAGGGTCGACTTGCCTGCGCCACTCTGGCCGAGGATCGCCACGCTCTCGCCGGGGAACACTTCGAGCTCCAGACCACTCAGAATGGTGAGCCGCCGTTCGCCACTCGTCACCTGCTTGCTCAGCTGACGAGCATGTAGAATCGGTTTGGCGTCACGCCCGGAAGCGGCGGCAAGCGAAACAGCATCTCGAGTCAAGGAGTCGGTCATGGTGAAAGTCTTTCCCTTTGGTCTGGTAGGCGTCTGGCTGGCGCGCTGGCGTTCCTGCGGCGCTGGCCTTGCCGGTAGCGCGCTGTTCGCCCTGGCACTGGTCACTGCTCCGGCCCTGGCAGCCGAGCGTCCGGTCCTGCTGGTAATAGGTGACAGCCTGAGCACAGCCTATGGCTTCGAGCAGGAGGCCGGCTGGGTCACCCTGCTCGAGGAGCGGCTCGACGGCAGCGCGCGGGTCGTCAATGCCAGCATCAGCGGAGAGACCAGCGGCGGCGGTGCCAGCCGGCTCCCCGAGCTACTCGGACAGCACGACCCGGACATCGTTCTGCTCGAGCTGGGCGGCAACGACGGTCTGCGCGGCCTGCCGCCGACCCAGATGGAGGCCAATCTGGCCGGCATGATCGAGGCCAGCCAGGCCGCCGGCGCCGAAGTGCTGCTGCTCGGCATCGACATTCCGCCCAACTACGGGCAGGCCTACCGCCGCGCCTTCACCGACGTCTTCAGCCGTCTGGCCGATACCTACGATACCCCACTGGTGCCTTTCCTGCTGGAAGGCGTGGCGCTGGAAGATGGCCTGATGCAGAGCGACGGCATCCACCCCACCGCCGAGGCCCAACCCATCATACTCGACAACGTCTGGCCCGCCCTCGAACCGATGCTGGAAAACAACGGCGTGCAGCTGGCCGAAGTGGCAGCGGAATGAGCGACTAGCCGGCGGTCCATTTGCGGACTATTCTTGGACCACCATCATGTTATCAGGAGTGCACTCATGCGCACCGAGACCATCAGCTACCTCAAGCAGAATGCGGCCACACTCGACGTGGAGGAGCCCTTGGTCATCACGCAAAAGGGCAAGCCTACCTACGTGGTGGAGTCCTACGCCGCCCACGAGCGCCGCGAGCAGGCTATTGCCTTGCTCAAGCTGCTGAGCCTGGGCGAGAAGAGCCGTGAGGAAGGCAAGACCATGAGCGCCGAGGAGTTCATGGCGCGGCTCGAGACCAGGCACGAGGCACGCCGTGGCGAATCATTATGACAACGCCGCTGCGAGTGGTCTTCGAAGCCACGGCAGAACTCAGCCTGGAAACCTGCGAGAACTTCCTGCTCGACAAACTCGAGCTCCCGTTGCCGCGTGTCGAGACAATTTCACGAAACCTCGTCACGACCTGTCTCGAACGGCTCTCGACCCATCCCCATACCTATCCTGTCTGCTGCCTGGCCCTGGAGCTGGGCATCGGCCACTACCGTGAGCTGCTGATCGACGGCTACCGGGTCATCTATCGCTTCTGGCCCGAGCAGGAGCAGGTGTCAGTCTATCTCTTCGCCCATCAGCGCCAGGACTTCAAGCAACTGCTGTTCGAATATCAGCTGCTCTCCTGAGCCGCTGCCCGCGGTGCCTTCTGCCATTGCTGTAACCCCAGGCCACCGAGGATCAGCACCAGCCCGACCAGAGTGGAGAGCAGGATCGGCTCGCCCACCACCAAATAGAGCAGCAGCAGAGAGACCGGCGGCGACAGGAAGATCAGGTTGGAGACCCGCGCCGTACGCGACACCCGATGCATGGCCAGCTGCCACAGCACGAAGGCGATGCCCATCTCGAACAGGCCGACGTAGACCCCGGCGCCCAGCGCCGCCCAGCCGTGCCAGGTGAAGCCGGGCCCCAGCAGCATCAGCAGCGTGAGCACCGGCAGGCCGACGCTGAAGTTCTGCCACTGGGCCACCAGCGGTGGGCGGGCGTCGCGCACGTTGAGCAGCCAGTAAAGCGCCCACAACAGCGTCGAGCCCAGCGCCAGCCCCACGCCCAGCGGATCGGCAAAGGCCACGTCGAGCACCTGCCCTCGCGTGGCGATCACCCACACCCCAGCATAGGCTATCAGCCCTGCCGCCACGTCGGTGCGGGTCAGCCGCTGGCCGAGGATGGGTACGGCGAGAAAGGCCATGGCCAACGCCCAGGTGTAGTTGAGCGCCATGGCCTCCTGGCCCGGCAGGCGGGCATAGGCACCGAACAGCACCAGATAGTAGGCCACCGGGTTCATCAACCCGGCCCAGGCGGCGGTGCGCCAGCCGCGGCGCAGGGCCTGGCCGAGCAGCCCCTGACGCATCACCAGCACGCCCATCAGCAACCACGACACTGCAGATGCCAGCCACATCAGCTCCAGCGGCGACATGTAGCCCAGCGCCACCTTGAAGGCGGTGGCCACCGTCGACCACAGCGCCACGGCGCCCAGGCCGAACAGAATCGCCTGGCGGTCCTGATTCGGCATTGCCGCACTGGCCATGGTTTTCATCTATCGATATGCCCCAGGTCCCGCCCGGGGTCGAGTCTGTCGCGTACCCGCTGCTTGAGCTGCTTGCTGTCGGGGAAGCCGCCGTCGCGCTTGCGCTCCCAAAGCGACTCGTCATCAAAGAAGATCTCGAAATAGCCCCCGTGGGAGGGCACAAGGGCGACCTCTTCCAGCTCCTCGCCAAAGGTGGAGAGCAGCTCCTGGGCCAGCCAGGCGCTGCGCAGCAGCCACTGACACTGGGTGCAGTAATGGATGCGGATGCGTGACATGCGGACCACCCTGTCGCAACAATGGAACCGGAATGATAGCAGCCGAGGAGCCGGAATGAGCGAGCGCGAGATCAGCCAGTCGCGACTGTACGAGTGGTTGACGGGCGATGAAGACAGCCGCATGTGCAAGGACATCGCCGACGAGGCCTGCGACGAGCAGCCACGCAATTTTTTCCTGCACCTGTTCGCCTCCTTGGGCAACAAGCTGGCAGACGAACTCTCCAGCGCCCGCCTGGTGCTACCCTGGCTGCTCGGCGTGATCGGCGCCCCGCTGTGGATGGTCGGGCTGCTGGTGCCGATCCGCGAAGCGGGGGCCCTGCTGCCGCAGCTGTTCGTCGCCGGCTTCATTCGTCTCAAGCCGCAGCGCAAGTGGGCCTGGGTCGTCGGCGGCTGCCTCCAGGCCTTGGCGGCGGTGACACTCGCGCTGCTCGCCCTGTTCGGCCAGGGCGGGCTCGGCGGCGCCCTGGTACTGATCACGCTGGTGGCACTTTCGCTGGCCCGCGGGCTCTCGTCCATCGCCACCAAGGACGTGCTGGGCAAGACCATCGCCAAGCAGCGCCGCGGCAACCTGCTGGGCTGGAGCGGCAGCGTGGCCGGGGCCGTCACCCTGGCTGCCGGCGGCGTGTTGATGCTGTTCGAAGATCGCCCCGGCGAACTGGCCCTGGCGGCACTGCTAGGCGTCGCCGCGCTGGGCTGGGCCGTCAATGCCCTGTGCGCGGCCCGCATCGCCGAGGTGCCGGGCGCCGTGGAGGGCGGCGAGAACGCCTGGAGCAGCATCAAACTGGGGCTGCATCTGATGCGTGAGGACCGCAACTTCCTGCACTTCAATATCTCACGTGCGCTGCTGCTGGCCAGCGCCCTGGCACTGCCCTATGTAGCGTTGCTCGGTCAGCAGCAGAGCGGCGCCGAGCTTGGCGGGCTGGGCCTGCTGATCGTGGTCTCGGGCCTCGCCGGCATGCTGGCAAGCCCGGTGTGGGGCAAGCGCTCCGACACCTCCAGTCGCAGCGTGCTGCGCGACACCGGCCTGGGCGCTGCGGCCTGCTGTCTGCTCGGCGCCGGCATCGCCTGGCTGCCGGGAGAGTGGACCACCCAGGTATGGCCCTATGCCCTGGTTTATGCTCTGCTTGTCGTCGTCCACGCCGGGGTGCGCCTGGGCCGCAAGACCTACCTGGTCGACATGGCAGGCCAGGACAAACGGGCACTCTACGTCGCGCTTTCCAATACCATCACCGGTGTGCTGATGCTTTTTGTCGGTGGCATGACGGGTGTGCTGGCCCAGTGGCTGGGTACCGACTGGCTGCTGGTGGTACTGGCCGTGATGGCGCTGGGAGCCGCCACCTCCGCTGCACGCCTGCCGGATGTCGAGTAAAGTTCAGTAGACGTTGTCAATCTGGCGCCGGCTGGCCATGGTGTAGCATAGTGACATTTGGTAATAGACACGATCGGTAACCGCCAAGCCCGAGACAGGAATGCCTGGAATGAAACGAACCCCATTGATCAGCCCCGAACTGCTCGAGCGAATCGTCGACGCCTCCGAGGACGGCATCGTGGTCGCCGAACAGGAAGGTGACGAGAACATTCTCATTTACGTCAACAAGGGCTTCGAGCGGCTCACCGGCTACAGCGCGGACGAGATCCTGTACCAGGACTGCCGCTTCCTGCAGAACGACGACCGCGACCAGCCGGCGCTGGACAACATCCGCAAAGCGCTGGCCGAGGGCCGGCCGTGCCGGGAGGTGCTGCGCAACTACCGCAAGGACGGCACCCTGTTCTGGAACGAGCTGTCGATCACCCCCGTCTACGATGCCGACGACAACCTGACCTACTACATCGGTGTACAGAAGGACGTCACGGAGCGCGTCGAGGCGCAGCGGGAGTTGGAACGAATCAAGGCCGAGCACGGCCTCTCGTAACCTGCAGGCGCAAAGAAAAAAATCGCGATTAAGCTTGCTCTCGGCTCCTTCCGGATATATATAGCCGTCAGGTGCCGATCTTTGGCACCGATGGCGCTTCAGGTCCGTCGCTTCGGACGCGAAGCGGATGTGCGATACGTCGATCGCAGCGCGGTCGACACTGGGCCATGGGAGGACTTCGCATGAGCCATGAACCCCTTGTCAACGACACTCACGACGACGACGACTTCCTCGAAGCGGTGAACGACGACGACTATGTGCGTCCTCGCGCCTCCAGCCGTGCCGATACCCTGCGTGCCCGACGCCGCGTCGAGGCCCTGTTGGAAGAGCGCCGCCTCAAGCGCGTCATCGAAGACGACTGGATGCTGCTCGACGAGGAAGAAGAAGAGTAGACACCCCCATCGCAGCGACACTGGCCTTTGCCCTGCCCGACCACTATCATCGTGGCCACTGAACCCCTCAACTCCAGTGGAATTCCATGGCGCAATACGTCTTCACCATGAATCGGGTGGGCAAGGTCGTTCCGCCCAAGAAGCAGATCCTCAAGGACATCTCCCTATCCTTCTTCCCGGGCGCCAAGATCGGCGTGCTGGGCCTGAACGGTGCCGGCAAATCGACCCTGCTGCGCATCATGGCCGGAGTAGACAAGGAGCATGAAGGCGAAGCGCGCCCCATGCCCGGCATCAACATCGGCTATCTGCCCCAGGAGCCCCAGCTCGACGACGACAAGAGCGTGCGCGAGACCGTGGAGGAGGCGCTGGGCGAGATCAAGGAGGCGCAGACCAAGCTGGACGCCGTTTACGCCGCCTACGCCGAGCCGGATGCCGACTTCGATGCCCTGGCCGCCGAGCAGGCGCGCCTGGAGAACATCATCGAGGCCGCCGACGCGCACAACCTCGAGCGCAAGCTGGAAGTCGCCGCCGAGGCGCTGCGCCTGCCGCCCTGGGACGCCCGTGTCGGCCACCTCTCTGGTGGTGAGCGCCGTCGCGTGGCCCTGTGCCGGTTGCTACTCTCCAGCCCCGACATGCTGCTGCTCGACGAGCCCACCAACCACCTGGACGCCGAATCGGTCGCCTGGCTCGAGCGCTTCCTGCACGATTACCCCGGTACCGTGGTAGCCATCACCCACGACCGCTACTTCCTCGACAACGTGGCCGGCTGGATTCTCGAGCTCGACCGCGGCCACGGCATCCCCTTCGAGGGCAACTACTCCCAGTGGCTGGAATCGAAGGAGAAGCGACTGGAGCAGGAGGCCAAGCAGGAAGCCTCACGCCAGAAGGCGATCAAGCACGAGCTGGAGTGGGTGCGCAGCAACGCCAAGGGGCGTCAGGCCAAGAGCAAGGCGCGCCTCAACCGCTTCGAGGAGATGCAGTCGGGCGACTTCCAGAAGCGCAACGAGACCAATGAGATCTACATTCCGCCCGGCCCGCGCCTGGGCGACAAGGTGATCGAGTTCCACGGCGTGTCCAAGCGCTTCGAGGACAAGCTGCTCTACGAGGATCTCACCTTCACCGTACCCAAGGGGGCCATCGTCGGCATCATCGGCGGCAACGGCGCCGGCAAATCGACCCTGTTCAAGCTGATTACCGGCAAGGAGCAGCCCGATAGCGGCGAGGTGGTGATCGGCGAGACCGTCGACATCGCCTACGTGGAACAGCTGCGCGACGCCCTCGAAGACAAGCAGACGGTGTGGGAAGCGGTCTCCGACGGCCAGGACATCCTCAACATCAATGGCTACGAGGTCTCCTCACGCGCCTATGTTGGCCGCTTCAACTTCAAGGGCAACGACCAGCAGAAGTTCCTGAAGGACCTCTCCGGCGGTGAACGCGGCCGTCTGCAGCTGGCCCAGACCCTGAAGCAGGGCGCCAACGTACTGCTGCTCGACGAACCGTCCAACGATCTCGACATCGAGACCCTGCGCGCACTGGAAGAGGCGCTGCTCGCCTTCCCCGGCTGCGCTCTGGTGATCTCCCACGATCGCTGGTTCCTCGACCGCATCGCCACCCACATTCTGGCGTTCGAGGGCGACTCCCACGTGGAGTTCTTCGAGGGCAACTACACCGACTACGAAGCGGATCACCGCAAGCGGGTCGGTAACGACACCCCGCACAGGATGAAGTACAAGCGCATCGACGCCTGATCTCGCCGGATGCCACAAACGCAACGAGGCCCCGCCATGCGGGGCCTCGTTGCGTTTGCCAAGATGGCAAGGCTACGGTTTTCGCCCGGTGATCAGCGAGACGATGAACAACACGATGAACAGGAAGAACAGGATCTGAGCGATGGTCGTCGCCGCACCGGCGATGCCGGTGAAACCCAGCACCCCCGCAATGATGGCGATGATCAGAAACAGCATGGCATTGCCGAGCATATGGACCTCCTTGACTCGTTTAGCGCCAATTTCCTTCGGCGCAGTTTCCCTATCAGGTGCCTTTAAGCCTTGCGTGAACTCACCGAAGCGTCAAGTTACCACCGGTGACGCCTTGTTATGGTTCTGCTACATCACCGTACGAAACTGCCGCTTGTCGGCTCGTGCCTGCCGGGCTCAGTAGAGCTCCGGCTCGCCCTCCGGGCGCGTCTTGAAACGCCGATGCAGCCACATGTACTGCTCCGGGTGCTTGCCGATCGCCCGCTCGATGAAGGCGTTGACCTGCCTGGCATCACGCACTTCATCGCCACTGGGGAAATCCTCCAGCGCCGGGTGGCACTCGATGGTATAGGTGCGATCATCCGGGTTGCGGTGAAACATTAGCGGCACCACCGGCGCTCCGGTCATTCGCGCGATCTTGGCGGTCAGGCGAATGGTTGCCGCTTCGATGCCGAAAAGCGGAGCGAACACGCTGACGTCGCGGCCGAAATCCTGGTCCGGCGAATACCACACGATGTGCCCGGCCTTGATGCGCCGTACTACCCCGCGCAGGTCATGGCGATCGATGGCTTCGCCGAAGATGCGACTGCGCGCGCGGGTCATGAAACGATCGAACAGCGGGTTGTTGTGCGGCCGGTAGACCACGTCGGAAGGGAAGTAGAGCGAGTGCAGCGCACCGCCCAGGTCCAGCGTCGAGAAGTGGATGCCCACCACCAGCACGCCCTTGCCCTTGGCGTAGGCCGCATCCAGATGATGGCGGCCCTTGTAGGTCACACGATGGCGCAGATGCTTGGGGTCGCGACACCAGCCCGTTGCAGTCTCGAGAATGCCGATGCCATTGGCCTCGAAGGTCTCACGCACCAGCTTGGCACGCTCGGCATCGCCAAGCTCGGGGAAACAGAGCTTCAGGTTGGTGTCGACGATATGGCGACGGCGCGGCACTGCGGCCCAGGCCAATAGACCGAGCGCCCTGCCGATGGCGAGCTTGAGCCGCCATGGCAGCCAGGCCCCCACCCGCATGGCACCGATGGCCAGCCATGCAGGCCAGAAGCGGGGATGGGCGTAGGAGTCGGGCCAGTTGCGTTTGGACATGCAGGATTCCGTTCAGTCGAGCCGCGAATAGCGCCGGGGAACTCGCGGCAGAATACCGGTCAACAGCGTATAGCTGATGGTATCGCAATAGCGAGCCACCTCATCGACGCCGAGCACCGCACCATGACGGGAGCGCCCCCACAGTACCACCTCGGTGCCGATGTCGGCCTCGGGGATGTCGGTCACGTCCACCGTCAGCATGTCCATCGACACCTTGCCGGCAATCGTCGTGCGCTGTCCGGCCACCAGCACCGGCGTACCGTCGACCGCATGCCGATCGTAACCGTCGCCATAGCCGCAGGCCACCACCGCGATGCGTGATGGTCGCGGCGCCCGCCATCGCCCGGCGTAGCCCACCGGCTCCCCCACTGCCAGGTCGCGCACGGCAATGATCTCGGAGCGCAGCGTCATCACCGGCTGCAGCTGGCGGCTGGCCTCGCTGGGTCGTTCCAGCGGATCGCTGCCGTACAGCATGACCCCGGGACGAACCCAACTGCCATGGGACTGCGGCCAGGCCAGGGTGGCCGGGGAGTTGGCCAGACACAGCGGTGCCTCCAGGCGCTGCGCCAGGTCTCGCATGCGTTCCAGTTGGGTCTCGAAGTAGCCGGCATCGATGGCGTCGGCGGTGGCGAAATGGCTCATCAGCTGCAGGCCGGTGGCGCACTCGGGGGCTGCCGCCAGGCGCTGCCACACCGACTCCACCTGCCCGGGGGCAAAGCCCAACCGGTGCATGCCGGAGTCGACCTTGACCCAGACCGGGATCGGCCGGGCCGGACGATGCTCCAGCAAGGTCTGGAGCTGCCATTCGCTGTGCACCGCCATCCACAGGCCGAGCGCCTCGACGCGGGCCAGCTCCGCCGCCTCGAAAATACCTTCGAGCAGCACGATGGGCGACTCGATGCCACCCAGGCGCAAGGCCTCGGCCTCCTCTAGGCAGGCCACGGCAAAGGCGGGCGGACGCTTGCCTTCGGGCAGCGACTCGAGCGCGCGGGCACATGCCACGGCGCCATGGCCGTAGGCATCGGCCTTGATCACCGCCAGAGCCCGGCTCTCACCGGCCAGTTCACGAGCCAGGGCATAATTGTGACGCAGGGCGTCAAGATCGATGTCTGCGACCAGGGGCCTGGCCATGGCAACCTCCGCTGATAGGGAACAGCGCAGTATTATCTTTCATAACTCAAGCCGCTTCACGAAAGAAACCACCGATTACTCGGTGGTTCTCGGTGATTATCTACGTTTTTTGGCGGCAATTTCGAGATTTTTCACGAAGGCGCCTGAGGCCGCTCACCGATGTTCATGACCGGATTGTCGTTGGCCTCATCCGGCAGCTCCAGCGAGACGCGCTCCTCCTCGGACAGCCAGGCGTTGACTGCCTGGATAGAATCCGCCCCGAGGATGCCTGCCTGCAGCTGCAGTTGGAGCAGCCCCAGCACATAGTCGTAGCGCGCCTCGGCGTGCTCGGCGATGGCGTTGAACAGGTTCTGCTCGGCGTTGAGCACGTCGACGATGTTGCGCGTACCCACCTCGTAGCCCGAACGCGTCGCTTCCAGAGCGCTCTGATTGGAGATGATCGCCTGCCGGCGCGCCTCGACGGTCTCGACGTCGTTGTTCACCCGGGTGAACAGGGAGCGGACCTGCTGGATGGTGTCGCGTCGCTGCGCCTCGAAGTCGTACTGCGTGGCCTCGAGCAGGAAGCCGCTCTGACGAATCTGCGCCTGGGTCGAACCGCCGGTGTAGAGCGGCAGGCTGGCACGCAGCCCGACCTGGCTCTCCGACTGATGCGCCGTACCGCTGCGGTCGGTATCCGCCCAACCGTAGTTGGCGAATGCCGACACCACCGGACGCTGGCCGGCACGGGAGACCTCGAGAGTGCTTCTGGCCACCTCGATACCCGCTTCGGCCATCAACACCATGGGGCTGTTGGCCATGGCCAGCGCCACCCACTCCTCGCGGTCGGCCGGCTGTGGCGAGGCAATGGGCACCTCTTCGTCGAGGGCATCGATGCTGTCATAGCGGTGGCCGGTCAGCCGCTCCAGCGCCTCGAAGCTGACCTGCATGGCCCCTTCCGCGGCGATGCGCTGAGCCCGCGCCAGGTCAAAGCGAGCCTGGGCCTCATGCACGTCGGTAATGGCGATCAAGCCGACTTCGAAGCGCTCCCGAGCCTGCTCGAGCTGGCGGCTGATGGCGGTTTCCTGAGCGCGGCGGGCGCTGAGGATATCGTGCGCTCGCAGTATCTCGAAGTAGGCGTTGGCCACGTTGTAGAGCAGCTGCTGCTGGGTCGCTTCCAGCCCCAGAGCGTCACGATCGATCTCTCTCTCGGCACGCTGCAGTTGGGCACGGCGGGTCGGGTCGTAGAGCGCCTGCTCGGCATCGAGGCTGATCCCTACACTGTTCACCGTATCGTCCTGGTCGAAGGCGGCAGCACCGGCCCCCAGCTCCTCGGCGCCCTCCTGTACCCTGCCGGCCGCCCCTTGTGCGGGGCTCGAATAGGTACGTGTGTGACTGACGCTGCCGCCGAGGCCGATCTGCGGTAGCAAGGTGCCGCGCTGTACGTCCCGCGCCGCCTCGGTGGCCTGAAAACCGGAGCGGGTCGAAGCCAGCTCGGCATCGTTGGCCAGCGCATCCTGGGCAATGGTCCACAGATCGGCAGCATGCACGTTGCCTGCCATGGCGAGACCGACGATTGCCGCAAGACCACGGCGCTGAAATCGCCTAGTGAATGGTGAGCGATGCATTGATCGTTTCCTTGTTCATCCCTGCATGATGAGGGTGCTAATGATAGCGCATCAGCATGCAGAAAATATGCAGCCGACCCGAAGGTCGGCTGTTTCTGCTCTATCTGCCGTTACTCGTTGAAGATGTTGTCCATCGAGAGGCCCTGCTTCTCGAGTACGCGACGCAGCTTCTTGAGCGCTTCGACCTGGATCTGGCGTACCCGCTCGCGGGTCAGGCCGATTTCGTCGCCGACCTCCTCCAGGGTCGCCGCCTCGTGGCCTCGCAGGCCGAAACGGCGGATGACCACTTCCATCTGCTTCTCGGTCAGCTCTGCAAGCCACTCATCGACATGTTGCTTGACGTCGATGTCGACCAGCGAAGACTCGGGACCCTGCTCGTTGTCGTCGGCCAGAGTCTCGATCAGCGGCTTGTCGCTCTCGCCGCCCATGGGGTAGTCCACCGAGGAGACACGCTCGTTGAGCCCCATCATCTTTTTCACCGACTCGACCGGCTTGTCGAGATAGTCGGCGATCTCCTCCGGTGTGGCTTCGTGATCCAGCTTCTGGGTCAGCTCACGGGCCGCACGCAGGTAGATATTGAGTTCCTTGACGACGTGGATCGGCAGACGAATGGTGCGGGTCTGATTCATCAGCGCCCGCTCGATGGTCTGGCGAATCCACCAGGTAGCGTAGGTGGAGAAGCGGAAGCCGCGCTCGGGATCGAACTTCTCCACCGCCCGAATCAGCCCGAGGTTGCCCTCCTCGATCAGGTCGAGCAGCGTCAGGCCGCGATTGAGATAGCGGCGGGCAATCTTGACCACCAGCCGCAGGTTGGACTCGATCATTCTCGCCCGCCCCGCCGGGTCGCCCTTCTGGGCCAGGCGGCCGTAATAGACCTCCTCCTCCGGTGTCAGCAGGGGCGAGAAGCCGATCTCGTTGAGATAGATCTGGGTGGCGTCGAGACTATGGTGATAGTGCTTGTCTTCGCGACTCAGCGCCTTCTCGAAGGCGGTATCGTCGTCGCTGTCGCTAGCCGAGCTGTCCGACTCCGTACTGAGCTCTTCATCAGACTCGGTGACGTCGTCGAGATCAACATCCTGAAGGTCCCGTTCAAGCATGCTCATCGGTTGCTACCCCGTGGTTTCGTCCTGAAATGTCGTTATCTCTTGCATGATCCGCATGCAGAGCTCTTTTGTTATTGACTCCTCATGGCACCGGTGGGTACCTATGACCACCTTGCCACCCCGGCGACAGCCACTACCAACTGACTACTGACTCGACTATCGCTGCGGCAGGTACTTAAGAGGGTCCTGAGGCTGGCCATCCTTGCGCACCTCGAAATGCAGCCTGACGTTTTCGGCATCGCTGTCGCCCATGGTGGCGATCACCTGACCGGCCTCGACCACATCGTTCTCCGTCACTCGGAGGCTGTCATTGTGGGCGTAGGCGCTCAGGTACTGGTCGTTATGCTTGAGCAGGATGAGGTTGCCGTAGCCCCGCACCCCGCTGCCGGCATAGACCACGATACCGGGACCGGCTGCTCTGACAGGTTGCCCCTTTTGTCCGGCAATATCAATGCCGGCCGTTATGCTTCCACCTTCACCGAAACGACCGACCAGCTCACCGTCCGCAGGCCACTGCCAGGGCACCTCATCTACCGGTGTATAGGTACGACCAGCACTTGCGGGCTGACGTTCCGGCTCACCCGCCACTTGCGTGCCGGCATCCGGTTCGGGCTGTGCCGCCGGCTGGGGTTCGGGCTGGGGTTCCGGCTGCTGCTGGGGTTCCGGTTGCTGCTGAGAGGCAACGGCCGCTTCGGCATCCACGCGGGCTTCGGCCGTGCGCTCCGGCTCCGCGGTGGGAGCCGGCTCGGCGACCCGCTCCGCACTGGCCAACGCCGTCTCGCTGGGGGCGCTCGCCTGACCGCCGAGAGGCTCTACGGTGAGGCGCCGGTTACGCTCGATGCGCTCTTCGTCAGGCATCAGCCAATCGCTGTCGCCGGCCTGGGCGGTGGTGCCGCCGCCCAGTGCGGTAGCCGTTGCCACCTGGGAGTCGCCCAGCTCACGCGAGGGCTCCTGGCGCGCCGGCGCGCCGGCGCCATCGCTCAGGCGCAGCTGTTGGCCGGGCTGGATGCGATATGGCGGCCCGATCTGGTTGAGTCGCGCCAGGTCGCGATAATCCATGTCATGCCGCCAGGCGATGCCGTACAGGGTATCGCCCTGCTCGACCGTGTAATGGCTTGCCGGAGCACGCTCGCGACTCACCGAGAGATCGCGAACCTGAGGAGTGCCATAATCCTGCTGTGCGGCACAGCCGGCCACGGCCAGAGCGATGGCCGAGACGAGAAAAACCTTACGCATTGGAGCCCTCCTTGTCAGGCGAATTGTGAGAGCCGTTTGCCGCCCGGCCGGGCGCGCTGCCGCCCGAGCCGCGAGCCACCCCGAGCACCAGTGCCGCCCCGAACAACATGGCAATCACCACGGGCAGCATCAGGCCGGATTCTCCGGTCAAAATGGCGTAATCGCCCGGTGTCAGATAGCGGTAGTCGAGCGGAATCATCTGCCCCTCGGGACCGAGCTGATAGCGAACCAGCTCGCGCCAGGGCCAGAGCACGGGCAGCGAGCCGACGATGAAACCGATCAACAGCTGCAGTGTGGCCGTATGATAGCGGCGAAGCAGCCAGGAGAGCAGCCGTGAAAAGCCGAACAGGCCGATCAGGCAGCCTACCGCGAAAGTCGAGAGCAGTGCCAGATCGAAGCTGCGTATGCCCTGCATCACAGTGCCGTAGAGCCCCATGGTCAACAGCAGGAAGCTGCCTGAGACGCCGGGCAACAGCAGTGCGCTGATGGCGATGGCACCGCCCACGATCAACACCAGCGAGGGAACGCCCAGTTGGGTGACCAGCGGCATCAGCGACGGCAGCCCATGCGCCAGCAGCAGACCGACGATCAACGGCACGAGATGCCACAGCTTCCAATCGGCAGGATGCCGGCTGACCACGATGGCGGACGCCGCCACCAGGCCGAAGAAGAAGCCGTTGAGCAGCAGCGGATGATCGTCCATGAGCCACACCACCAGGTGCGCCACGCTGACCAGACTGACGCCGATGCCCAGCAGCAGCGGCAAGGCGAAGGCCAGGTTGAGATGATGATAGAGCCCGGCCAGCCCGCCGCGACGCCATGCCGGGTAGGCGCTGGGGCCGAACTGCTTGATGGTGTGGATGAGTTCCTCGTAGATGCCGGTGACGAAGGCAATGGTGCCGCCGGAAACCCCGGGCACGGCATCGGCCGCTCCCATGCCGGCCCCCTTGAGGAAGACACTGAGTTGTCGCTTCAACGAATCACTCCTTGCAGCAACGGCACGAAGCGCACGCGCTCGAGCCGCTGTACTTCTGTTTGATGGCCCACGCGGCGTACCCGAGTAAGCCACTGGTCGCCGCCCGGATCGGCCAAGGGCAGTATCATCACGCCGCCTTCGGCGAGCTGGTCGATCAGCACCTGAGGCAGCTCATGGGCGCAGGCGGTGAGCAATACCACGTCGAACGGCGCCACCTCCTGCCAGCCGTGGCCGCCATCCGCCAGACGCAAGCGAACGTTGTGCGCCCGCAGCAGGCGCAGCCGCTTCGCTGCCCGGTGATGCAAGGCATTGATCCGCTCCACCGACCAGAGTTCCGGCACCAGACGCGAGAGAATCAACGTTTGATAGCCGGAACCGGTGCCGATCTCCAGCACGCGCTGGGGCGCCTCCTGCATCACCAGCTCGGTCATGCGCGCGACCATCCATGGCTGCGACAGGGTCTGGCCGTGGCCGATGGGCAGCGAGGTATCCTCATAGGCACGATGGGCCAAGGCCTCGTCGAGGAAGAGGTGGCGTGGCTCTTCGGCCATCACCCGCAGCACCCGCTCATCGACGATGCCCTGTGCGGCCAGACGTGCCGCCATGCGGTCTCGGGTACGCTGCGACGTCATGCCGACGCCGCGCAGCAGTTCCGGCAATCGTTCAGGTGAATGCATCCAACCAGCCTTGCACATCGTCGAGCGCTGCATGCCGGGTGAGATCGGTCTGCAGCGGTGTTATCGATACGTATCCCGCCTCGATGGCGGCAAAATCGGTGTCATCGCCATCATCGGCGCTCTGCCCCACGGCCGCAATCCAGTAGCGTAAACGGCCCCGGGGATCACGCACCTCCATTGGCCGCTCCGCCGGCCCACGATAGCCCATGCGGGTCACTCGGAAGCCCTGGATCTCTTCCCAGGGCAGGTCCGGCACGTTGACGTTGAGCAGGCTGCGGGGCGGCAGCGAAAGCTGATCGGCGGCACCGACCAGGGTTGCCGCCACCCGACCGGCGGTGTCGAAGTGGCGCGAGCCCACCAGCGACATGGCAATGGCCGGCATGCCAAGGTTACGCCCCTCCATGGCCGCGGCCACGGTGCCCGAATAGAGTACGTCGTCACCCAGGTTGCCGCCGTGGTTGATGCCGGATATCACCAGATCGGGGCGCTCGTCCCAGATGCCGTTCACGCCCAGGTAGACGCAGTCGGCGGGCGTGCCGTCGACACAGTGAAAGCCGTTGTCCAGCGCCGTCAAGGCCAGGGGACGATTGAGGGTCAACGAGTTGCTGGCGCCACTGCGGTCGCGGTCGGGGGCCACCACGCGCAGCCGGGCATGGAGCTCCAGGGCGTCGTAGAGGGCACGCAGGCCCGGCGCATGCACACCGTCGTCGTTGGATAGCAGCAGTCTGCGCATTCGATAAAGCCTCCAGGTTCAGCCGGGCTCATGCCCAGGCGCCGTGCGTTCGGCGAAAGAGGTCAAGGTGGGATGGTCGAGCAGTTCGCGCAGCACCGCCGTGGCAAAGCCACCGCGCGGCAGATGAAAGTCGAGCCGCGCCACGTCCGCCGACACCTCGAGTCGAGGCTGGTCCAGGCGCATGCGCAGGGCGCGGCGCGCCACGCGCACGCCGGCACGCTCCAGCCCCTGGCACAGGGTGGCATGGCGCTCGCACAGAGCCTGCTCGTAGCGCACCGCCTCGCCCTCGGCGAGGGAATTGCCCACTCCCCACAGCACCCCGCTAGGGTGCAGGTCGAGCCGCTCGGCGCGCTCTGCCAGTTCGCCGTCGAGGGCTTCCACGACGAACTGGCTGGCGCTGCCGTCGAGTATCGCCACGTCGCCCGTCAGCAGCCGCTGCCAGCTGCCGTCGTCCAGACGCATGGCGAGCTGCTCGTTGAACAGGTAGCTGCGCGCGGCGGAGAGCAGCATGCCCTCCTTGTCGTCGCGCTTGCGCCAGCCGCGGGCCAGTAGCGCCCGGGAACGCGCCAGGTTGCGTCCCTCGGGTCCGAAGCGCTGCGGGCCGAACAGGTTGGGTACGCCATGATGACAGAGCCAGGCCCAGCGCGCCTCGAGCTGCGCATTCACCGCCGCCCCGGTGATGCGCAGCGTAAAGCGATTGGCCCGGTGCACCCCACGCTTGAGCTTGCGCGGATGGCGCGCCTGCTCGAGCACTCTCACACCACAGGCCGCCAGCCGCTCGACCAGATCGTCCGGCGCCGGCTGCCCCGGCAGTTGCACGGAGAGCCACTGCCGGGTCACGGCAATTTTGTCCTTCATGCCGGAGTAGCCCACCGCCCGCGGCGACACCTGGCAGGCCCGCGCCAGATGCCGCACCGCATCCAGCGTGGTGAGGCCGCGCTTCTCGATCCACAGCCAGAGGTGTTCGCCGTGCCCCTCGGGGGCAAAGCCGAGCACCTCCTCGACCACGAAGTCCTCCGGCGCGGCGCGGTAGTCGCCGGCCTGCGGCGGGCCGAATTCGGCGTCGGTGGCGCGGGGCCAGTCGCCCTGCCGTCGCGTCTCAGACACTCGTCGCTCCCTCGCGGGTCAGCAGCACCACGGCCTCGGCGGCAATGCCTTCACCGCGACCGGTGAAGCCCAAGCGCTCGCTGGTAGTGGCCTTGACGTTCACCGCATCCAGGGTGAGCTCGAGATCTTCGGCGACATGCGTGCACATGGCGGCGATATGTGGCGCCAGCTTGGGCGCCTGGGCGATCACCGTGGCATCCACGTTGCCGACCCGGTAGCCGGCCTCGCGCACCAGGCCATATACGTGGCGCAGCAGGGCACGACTGTCGGCGCCGGCCCAGGCCGCATCGGTATCGGGAAAATGACGGCCGATGTCCCCCAGCGCACAGGCCCCCAGCAGCGCATCGCTGATGGCGTGCAGCAGGACATCGCCATCGGAATGAGCCACGAAGCCGTGATCGAAAGGAATGGCGACGCCACCGATCATGAGATGGTCGCCTTCGCCGAAGCGGTGGACGTCGAAGCCATGGCCGATCCGTAGCATTCAGTCAGTCTCCTTTGAAGCATGATTGGCATGCCCAGCGCACCCCTGCCCGGCATGGAGCGCGCGCCCTTCCCGCTGGGCGGCCAGCACATGGGCGGCCAGGGCCAGATCCTCCGGATGGGTGATCTTGAGGTTGTCGCGTCGGCCGGGCACCAGCCGCGGCGAGAGCCCCAGCGCCTCCACCGCCGAGGCCTCGTCGGTGACCCCGACGTCGCCGGCCGCGGCCTGCTCCAGCGCCCGACGCAGCAGGCCGTAGCGGAAGCCCTGGGGGGTCTGGGCCTGCCACAGGCCGTCTCTGGGCTCGGTGCTGGCGATGCGCGCCTGGCCGTCGTCGCGCTTGATGGTGTCGGCCACCGGCGTGGCGAGCAGCGCCCCCACGGGGTCTTCACGCAGCGCGCTCAGCAATGTCATGAGATCGGCCACGGTGACGCAGGGTCGCGCCACGTCGTGGACCAGCACCAGATCGTCGTCGCCGGCCTCGTCGGCCAGCGCTGCCAGGGCCTGGCGCACCGAGTCGGCCCGCTCGGCCCCACCGGGGCTGCGCCGCCATTGGGCAAAGGGCACCCAGGCCGGATCGAAGCGGTCGTCGTCGGGGTCGAGGCACAGGCACAGCTGCGCCTGTGGAAAGGCCTGGTACAGTCGCTCCAGCGTATGCGCCAGCACCGGACGCCCTTCCAGGGGCAGGTACTGCTTGGGCCGATCGGCGCCCATGCGCCGCCCGCGACCCGCGGCGGGAACCACAAGCCAGAGCCGCCCGGATGCACCGTCCTCACTCACCGGTCGCTCCCGCCCGTGGGCTGCCCGCCGTCGGCTCCGGGTTGCCGACAGGACCGACGCTCGCCTCGATCACCACGCCAGGTACCCAGTAGAACTGCTCGTCGGTACGCACCATGCCGATGTCGCTGCGGGCCCGCTCCTCGATGGCATCAAGGCCGGTCTGGAGATCGATGACCTCGGCGGCGAGGCGCTGGTTGCGGTCGCGCAGCGGCTTGTTGTCGGCGTCGAACATGGCCACGCGCTCGCGAATCTCGCGCAATTCATGAATACCGCCGTCACCGAGCCACAGGCGATACTGCAGCAACGCCAGCAACAGCAGCAAAGCGATGGCGAGCCACTTGAGCATCGGTAGTTGACCTCATGGTTCTGAATGGCCGGCATTATGCCACCAACGACCGCCCGGCTCACGCCCTGAAAAGCTCACTCCTTGAAGGGCAGTGCCTCAACGGCGGCACGACAGTAGGCCTCGACGTGTCGACGCTCCTCGTCGCAGAAGCGCGTCACGGCGGCACGCAGCCCGGGGTCGGCGAGATGATGCAGCGAACGCAGCCGCCTGGGGGCGAACCCCCTCACCAGCTTGTGCTCGCCCTGGGTGCCGGGGTCGAAGCAGGTCAGTCCGTTGGCCAGGCAGTGTTCGATGCCCTGGTAATAGCACGCCTCGAAGTGCAGACAGTCGGCCAGCACCTCGCTGCCCCAATAGCGGCCGTATAGCGTGCGACTACCCTGCAGGCAGAGCGCAGCGGCCACCGGTTGCTCGTCGAGACGCGCCTGAATGAGCAGCAGCGCCTCTGGCATGGTACGCCGCAGCCGGCGGAAGAAATCGAGGTTGAGATAGCCGTGGCGACCGCGTTCGAGATAGGTAATCTCGTAACAGCGGAAGAAGTGCTCGAGCTCGCGCTCGCCGATCGCCTCGCCGCTGAGTCGATGCAGGCTGAGTCCCTGCTCGCTGACGCGGCGTCGTTCGCGACGAATCGTCTTGCGCCGCTTCGCCGTCATGGCCGCCAGATAGCCTTCGAAGTCGCCGTAGCTCTGGTCGCGCCACTGGAACTGCACTCCGTGGCGCACCAGCAGCTCGGGCCTGGCCTCGAGCCAGGCGTCGACCTCCTCGTCGACGGCAAACAGCAAATGCCAGCTCGACAGCCCGCCCTCCTCCCAGACTCCGGCCAATAGGTCCCGCGCCGCGAGCGGGTCGACATCGGCCGCCAAGGCCAGCCGCGGCCCCGGCACAGGAGAAAAGGGAATCGCCGTGAGTCCCTTGGGATAGTAGCGCCCGCCGGCACGCTCCCAGGCATCGGCCCAGCTCCAGTCGAACACGTACTCACCGTAGGAGTGGAACTTGCGATAGTGGGGCATCACGCCCACCAGAGACTCGCCGCGCCACAGCGTGAGGTGATCCGGCACCCAGCCGGTGGAGCGGCTGGCCGCACCGCTCGCTTCCAGCGCGTAAAGGAACTCATGGCGCAGAAAGGGGTGATCGTCGCCGATCAGTGCATTCCATTGCGTCGCTGCCACCGCCTCGATGGCGGACAGTTGCTTGAGGATCAGCTCGGACATGGGGTTCCTGCCAGGGGAAGTGGCCGATGCGCCGGCTGACAACGGGCCGACGCCCGCCTACATTGTGCGCAGACCCTTCGACCTTTTCCATCGCTGTAATAAAACTACATATTTTTGGCCAAGCACCTTCAATTCTGCCAAGCGATGGGCGACAATTGTGTAAATTTACATTCCTCTAACGACGCGAGGTGCTTCCATGGCTCGCCCCACCGCATTGAATTCCACCGTCGAGCAGGTGACCGAGCGCATTAGCGAGCGTTCACGCGGGCGCCGCAAGCTCTATGAAGCGCACATGGCCGCACAGCACCAGCAGGGCGTGCACCGCGGCGAGCTCTCCTGCGGCAACCTAGCTCACGGCTTCGCAGGCTGCGATCATGCCGGCGACAAGGATCGGCTCAAGCTGACCAACAGCGCCAACCTGGCCATCGTTTCGTCATATAACGACATGCTCTCGGCCCACCGGCCCTTCGAGGACTACCCCGAGATCATCAAGCAGGCCGCCCGCGGCATGGGCAGCACCGCCCAGTTCGCCGGCGGCGTACCGGCGATGTGTGACGGGGTCACCCAGGGCATGCCGGGCATGGAGCTGTCGCTGTTCTCCCGCGACGTGATTGCCATGGCCACCGCCGTGGCGCTGTCCCACAACATGTTCGATGCCGCCCTCTACCTGGGCATCTGCGACAAGATCGTGCCGGGACTGTTCATCGGCGCGGCACGCTTCGGCCACCTGCCGGCGATCTTCGTGCCCGGCGGCCCCATGCCCAGCGGCCTGCCCAACGACGAGAAAGCCCGTATCCGCCAGCTCTACGCCGAGGGCAAGGTGGGCCGCGAAGAGCTGCTCGAGGCGGAGTCGCGCTCCTACCACAGCCCCGGCACCTGCACCTTCTACGGCACCGCCAACTCCAACCAGTTGATGATGGAGATGATGGGCCTGCATCTGCCGGGCGCCTCCTTCGTCAACCCCGGCACCCCGCTGCGCGAGGCGCTGACCCGCTACGCCGCCGAGCAGGCCATCCGCAACACCGAGCAGAGCGGCAACTACCGACCCTTCTACCGCCAGATCGACGAGCGCGCCATCGTCAACGCCATGGTCGGCCTGCTCGCCTCGGGCGGTTCCACCAACCATACCCTGCACCTGGTGGCGATGGCCGCCGCCGCCGGCATCACCATCGACTGGAACGACTTCAACGACCTCTCGGCGGCGGTGCCGAGCCTGACCCGGATCTACCCCAACGGCAGCGCCGACGTGAACCACTTCCAGGCCGCCGGGGGCATGAGCCTGCTGATTCGCGAGCTGCTCGATGCCGGCCTGATCCATGGCGACATTCCCACCGTATTCGGCACCGACCTGACCGCCTATACCCAGGAGCCGTTCCTCGAGGATGGCAAGCTCATCTGGCGCGAGGGGCCGACGGAAAGTCTCGACAGCGACGTGCTGCGCCCGGTCTCCAACCCCTTCGCCGCCACCGGCGGACTGGTGGTGATGGAGGGCAACCTCGGCCGCGGCGTGATCAAGATCTCGGCAGTCAAGCAGGCTAACCGCGTGGTGGAGGCGCCGGTACGCATCTTCGACGACCAGAATCAGGTCAAGGCCGCCTTCGAGTCGGGTGAGCTCGATCGCGACGTGGTGGTGGTGGTGCGCTTCCAGGGACCCAAGGCCAACGGCATGCCCGAGCTGCACAAGCTCACTCCCTTCCTAGGCGTGCTGCAGGATCGCGGTTATAAGGTGGCGCTGGTCACCGACGGACGCATGTCCGGCGCCTCGGGCAAGGTGCCCGCGGCCATTCACGTCACCCCGGAAGCGGTAGACCGCGGCCCGCTGGCACGCCTGCGCGACGGCGATGTTGTGCGGGTCGACGCCGAACGCGGTGAGCTGACCGCGCTGGTCGACGCCGCCGAGTTCGCCGGCCGTGGCATCGTCGAACCCAACCTGGAGCGTTACCACTTCGGCATGGGACGCGAGCTGTTCGGCGGCTTCCGTCATCTGGCCGCCGGTGCCGAGCAGGGCGCCGGAGTGTTCGGCGGCTTCGAGGAGGAGGTGCTCTCCCGCGAGCTCGAGAAGATCTCCCAGGAGGACCAATGACGCGACCGGCCCTGATCGGCGACATCGGTGGCACCAACGCCCGCTTCGCTCTGGTCACGCCGGGCGAGCACGCCCCCCGTGAGAGCATCGCCCTGCCCTGCGCCGATTATCCCGGCCTGGTAGAGGCGGTGCGCGACTACCTGGCCCGGGTCGGCCTGGCCGCCGACGATACCCCACGGCAAGCCTGCTTGGCCTTCGCCTGCCCCATCGACGGCGATCGGGTGGTCATGACCAACAATCACTGGTCGTTCTCTCGCCGCGAGGCGCAGACCGCCCTCGGCCTGGAACGGCTCAAGGTGATCAACGATTTCACCGCCCAGGCTCTGGGCGTACCGCACCTGGCGCCAGACGAGCTGGTCGAGGTGCAACCGGGCGTGGCACGTGAGCACGCCACTTGTCTGGTCATCGGCCCCGGCACCGGACTCGGCGTGGCAGGTATCTTTCCCGGCCGCCATGCCTGGATTCCGCTGCCCACCGAAGGCGGACACGTCACCTACGCCCCCACCGACGAGCGCGAGCAGAACCTGCTGCGACATTTCCGCAACCGCTATGGCCGGGTCTCCGTGGAGCGCATCCTGTGTGGCCAGGGGCTGCTCGACCTCTACCTGGCCCACTGCTCGCTGAAAGGCGCCAATCCCAGCTGCCAGACCCCGCCCGAGGTGACGGCCGCCGCCGCGGGCGGTGACGCCATCGCCCGTGATACCCTGCTGCGGTTTCTCAAGATCCTCGGCGACGTCTGCGGCGATGCCGCCCTGACCATGGGCGCCCGCGGCGGGGTCTATCTGTGCGGAGGCATTTTGCCGCGACTGCTGGACTGGCTACCCCAGAGCCGCTTCGTCGAAGCCTTTACCGCCAAGGGCCGCATGAGCGACTACAACCGCACCATCCCGGTGCGAGTGGTCACCGCGCCCTGGCCGGGGCTGCTGGGCGCCGCCGAGGCCCTGCACAACGAAGAAGTGGAATGACGTGAAGGAGCGCGAATGATCCCGCAAAGCCTGCGAGCCCTGCTCGATGAGACCGACGGCCGGCGTGAGTGCGAGTGGGCCGACCGCCGCGTGTGGTTGGCTCGTGAAGCTTGGGGCGAACTGGCGGTGTGTTTGCAGGGCGCCCAGGTGCTTCACTTTTTACCGGCGTCCGAAGCCACGCCAGCTGAAGGCTCGCTACCTTACGCGCCCACCCCCGCGCGAGCTGAAGGCTCTCTCTCTACTAACGCGCCCGAAACCGCGCGTACTGATCTTCCCGCCCCCGCGCCCGAGAGCATGGGCGAGGAAGAAGAGGCGCTGGTGCCCGGCGGTTGGCTGTGGGTCACGCCCACGCCCCAGGCGCTGCCCGGCGCCATTCGCGGCGGTATTCCGCTGTGCTGGCCCTGGTTCGCCGACGAGCGCGGTGCCGATGAAAGCCCGGATCGCTCGGGCCCCATGCACGGCCCGGCGCGTCTGGCCCAGTGGCGTCTCGACGCAGTGGACGAGCATGAGGGCGGCATCGAACTGCACCTCTCCCCCAGCGAGCGCCTGCACAGCCAGTTGGTGCCGCGCGCGGTGATCCAGGCCAATGCCCGGCGTCTGCACGTGGAGCTGATCACCGAGCACGTCGGCGAGACCCCGGTCAAGCTCAGCGGCGCTCTGCACAGCTACCTGGCCGTGGCCGACAGCTTCGCCTGTCGCCTCACGGGACTGGCCGGCGCCCGCTACCTGGACAAGCTGGCCGGCTTCGCCGAGCGCGAACAGCAGGGCGAGCTCGCCGTACGCGGCGGGCTCGACCGCATCTATCACAGCAACGCCGAGGTGGTGCTCGACGACGGCAGCCGACGCCTGCGCGTCGCCCGCCAGGGCAGCGACTCGGCGGTGGTGTGGCACCCTGCAGAGGCACCGCCCGACGATACTTCGCCCGCCGCCGCGCGACGCTTCCTCTGCGTGGAGTCGGCCAATACCCGCCTCGACCCGGTATGGCTGGTACCCGGCGCCCAGCACCTTCTGGGTACCACCCTGTCGTGGGAGGATAACGAATGATCCCTGTCATCGCCTTCGGCGAAGCCCTGGTCGACATGCTCTCCAGCCGCCTCGGCGACCTCGCCGACGGCGCTCCGGAAACCTTCACCCCCTATGCCGGCGGCGCCCCGGCCAACGTGGCGGTGGCCTGCGCGCGCCTGGGCATACCCAGCCGCTTCCTCGGCATGCTGGGAGAGGATCACTTCGGCGACTTCCTGGCCGCGGAGCTGGTCGCCCACGGCGTCGAGATCAGCGGCGTGGTGCGCACCCGCGAGGCGCGCACGGCGCTGGCCTTCGTCTCCCGCGACGCCCATGGCGAGCGCACCTTCGACTTCTATCGCCCGCCGGCCGCGGATCTGCTCTATCGGCTGGAGCACCTGCCGCCCGGTGTGTTCGCCGAACCGGCCATCGTGCACTTCTGCAGCAACAGCCTGACCGAGCCGGAGATCGCCGACACCACCCTGGCCATGGCCGACATGGCCAGCCGCGCCGGCTGCCTGGTCAGCGTCGATGCCAACCTGCGCCACAACCTCTGGGCCAGCGGCAGCGCCGACATCGCTTTGGTCACTCAGTTGATCGATCGCGCCGGCCTGGTCAAGCTCTCGACGGATGAACTCGACTACCTGCGCGCCGATCATCCCGCCGAGGCCTGGCTGGCCGAGCGGCTTGCCGCCGGCGTCCGGCTGCTGGTGATCACCGACGGCCCCGGTGAAGTGCGCGCCATCGGCGTGGGCAGGGAGTTGCGCCATGCACCGCCCAGGGTCGAGGCCGTGGACACCACCGCCGGCGGCGACGCCTTCATCGGCGGACTGCTGGCCGAACTGGCCGACTATCTGGACAGCACGGAACTCGCGTCAGATTGGCACCAGGACGAGGCGTTTCTGCATCGCGCCCTGCGCACCGCCGCCAACTGCGGCGCCCATGCGGTGACCCGCCCCGGCGCCTATGCCGCCCTGCCCGATCGTGACGACCTGGCCCGGCTACGCGGCGAGAGCTGAGCGATACCAGCCATGCCGCCCGGCCGTGTCATAGCGGCACTCGCGCCGGCAGGCGCCAGCGCAGCGTTCGCGCCACCACCTGCTGCCCCGGGCGATAATCGCCCCGGGCGGCAGCCAGCGCGGCGGCAAGGGCAGCGTCGGCGATACGTTCGTGATCCTGCACCGCCGAATTGACCGGCAGCGGCAGGAAATCGAGCAGGCGATTGTCACCGAAAGTGGCCAGGCGCAGCGTCTGCGGCAGCCCACCCTGCTCCAGCAGCACGTCGAAGACCCCATCGAGCAGCGTATAGGAAGCCGTGACTAGGGCATCGGGCAAACCGTGCTCGGCAAGCAGCTCGCGCATCAGACGCGCTCCCTCGTCTCGCTCGTAGCGCTCGGCCCCGTACATGAGCACCGTTGCGTCGCTGCCGGCCAGAGCCTGCCGGAACCCGCCGCGCCGCTCGTGACTGATGGAGAGCCCCGGCACGGCATCCAGCCAGGCCACGCTTTTCACACCTTCGCCCAGCACCGAGCGCGTCAGCCGCTCGGCGGCCTCCCTATCGTTGCTCACTACACAGGCGAAGTGCCCGGGATCGAAGCCGCGGTCCACCGCGATCACCGGCAGGCCATCGGCCATGAGCTCGGCATAGAAAGGGTCATCCAGGGGCAAGCAGCTGGCGGTGATCAGCACCTCGCAGCGCTGGGCGCGCAGGGCCAGGGCCAGCTCACGCTCGCTCTCCGGCCGGTCGTCGGAGCCGACGATCAGCAGTTGGTAGCCCTGCTCTCGCGCACCGCGCTCGAGTCGCTTCGCCAGCCGCGCATAGCTGGCATTCTCCAGGTCCGGCACGATCAGCCCGAGAATGCGACTCGAGCCCCGCCGCAGCGCGGCGGCCTGTGCATCCACCCGATAGCGGTGCTCGCGCACCACGGCCATGACCTTGTCGACAGTGTCCTGACTGATGCGCCGCTCGGTGGCCTGTCCATTGATCACGTAGCTGGCCGTGGTGCGCGAGACACCGGCCAGGCGTGCGATTTCAGCAAGTGTCATCGCTCTCCCCTGTTAACGGCCTGTCATTCTACGCCAGTGGTTGAGCACCCACCCCCTGCCAAAGTCTAAGATCCTTGACTTGCGAAAGCAGATGAATCGATCCAGCATGAAGAATAGACAAGGTGACACGATTCAGCAAAACACAATCGACAAACCTGGACTTGATCCAGCGGTGTCGATCGGGGTCGCCGCCAACAGGAGATTGCCCATGCTCACGCTACGCCCCGAGGACGTCCGCCTCGACTGTCAGGCACCTGACTGGCGCGATGCGCTGGAGCAGGCCGCCGAATCGCTGCACCGGGCGGGGCTGACCGCCCCCGCCTATCGCGACGGCCTGTTCCAGCGCGAGGCACAGTCCTCCACCTACCTTGGCAACGCCATCGCCATCCCCCACGGCACCCCGGAGAGCCGCGAGCACGTTCTCGCCACCGGCGTACGCGTGCTGCAGTTTCCCGCCGGGGTCGAGTGGCACGACGGCCAGCGCATCCACGTGCTGGTCGCCATTGCCGCCCAGAGCGACGAACACCTGGACATCCTGCGCCAGCTCACCCACGTACTCGACGACGACCGCGTCGGCGAGCGGCTGGCCGGTGCCGGTTCGGCGGCGGCCGTGGCCGCCCTGCTGTCGAAGGCGCAAGTGGAGGCACGTCTGGACACCGATACCCTGTGCCTCGGCTTTCCTGCCCGCGACGCCCGCGAACTGGCCCTGGCCGGCGCCGCCAGGCTGAGTCAGCTCGGCTGCGTGGGTGGCGACTTCA
>NZ_BAEU01000073.1:0-17314 GCF_000246875.1 Halomonas sp. KM-1 | reverse complement strand
TCGCCCATCACCGTCACGCCGATGGCCAGCTGACCCCGTGTCACGTCACCGCCCACCAGGGCGGTATTGCTGGCCTCGCACAGCGCATGGAACCCTCTCGCGAACTGCGCCAGCCAGGCTTCCTCGTTGTGCTCGAGCGCCAGCGCCATGAGGCACCAGCGCGGCTCCGCGCCCATCGCCGCCAGATCGCTGAGACTCACCGCCAACGCCCGATAGCCGATCGCCTCGGCCGGGGCATCGGCGGGAAAGTGGACGTTCGCCACCGAGGTGTCGACGCTTACCGCCAGTTGCCGCCCCGGGCGCGGGGCGAGCAGCGCGCAGTCGTCACCCACACCCAGCGGCACGCCGGCATCGGGGCCGGGTGCAACGGGAGTGAAATAGCGGGCGATCAGTTCGAATTCACTGGCCACCGGGGCACCTTCAGCCGCGACGGGCCCTGACCTCGGCGCTACGCAACCGGGCGGCCAGCTTGTCGAGGATGCCATTGACGTACTTGTGGCCATCGGTGGCGCCGAAGGACTTGGCCAGCTCGACGCCTTCGTTGATCGCCACACGATAAGGCACGTCCAGTCGACGACTCAGCTCGTAGGCGCCCAGGCGCAGAATGGCCAGCTCGATGGGGTCGAGTTCCACCAGGCGGCGGTCGAGCAGCGGTGCGATGGCGGCGTCCAGGTCCTCACGGAAGCGCACCACGTTGTGCAGCAGTTCATGGAACAGAGCCAGGTCGGCGATCTGCATCACCTTGGCCCAGTTCTCGTGATCCTCGAGGTCGTCGTCGGGCAGCTGGCTGCGGAACTCGGCCTCGATGGCGGTGGTCGACTTGCCGGTCATGTGCCACTGATAGAGCCCCTGGACGGCCAGCTCACGGGCCGCTCGCCGCGCTTGCTGGCCCGCGGATGGGGGGCGTTGCGGGCGCGTTCCACTCATGAAGCGTCTCCGTTCTCGCCGCTGTCGCCGAAGCCGCGCAGCAGAGAGACCATTTCCATGGCGGCCATGGCCGCTTCGGCGCCCTTGTTGCCGGCCTTGGTGCCGGAGCGCTCGATGGCCTGTTCAATGGTGTTGACCGTCAGCACGCCGTTAGCGATGGGTGTATCGAACTCGAGCTGCAGATTGCCCAGCGCTGCATTGCAACCGCCCGCCACGTACTCGAAGTGGGGCGTGCCGCCACGGATCACCGCTCCCAGGGCGATCACCGCGTCGGGGCGCGCCACCTGCAGGGCACGCTTGACGGCCAGCGGCAGTTCCCAGGCGCCGGGTACGTGGACGATATCGATGTTCTCGGCGTCCACACCATGGCGCACCAGGCTGTCCACGGCGCCCTCGACGAGGCTGTCGACCACATGATGGTTGAAACGGCCTACCACGATCACGTAGCGACCATCGACGTCGACGAAGTTGCCTTCCAGTTGAGACAGGGTATGCATTGCTAGTTCCTGATGAAAATGGTCCTGCTGGATACGGTATCAATCCCGCTGAAGCCGAGCGAGCCGGTGCAAGCGAACACCCCACCGGCCCTTTGTTTTTTGGCGCGCCGCTCAGCCTTCGGCGTCGATTTCCCGCTCGCCCGGCGCGATCAGCTCGACCACTTCCAGGTCGAAGCCGGAGAGTGCCGAGAACTTCCACGGCGAGCTGAGCAGACGCATGCGCCCCACACCGAGATGGCGCAGGATCTGCGAGCCGGTACCGATGGTGAGGTAATTGCCGGCACCATCGGAGTCGCTGGTGCGCGGCAGACGCCGGCGCTCCAGGAAGACGTCGAACTGATCGCGAAAGTCCTGGTGCGGGCGGCCATCGTCGAGCAGCACGAAAACGCCATGCTCGACTCGAGCGATCTCTTCCAGCGCGCTGTGGGTCGTCCAGTTGCGGCTCTCGCTCTTCTGCAGCCCCAGCAAGTCGCGCATGGTATCGGCCAGGTGCACCCGTACCGTGGTCAGGGTTTCCGGCGTCGGATGCCCCTTCACCAGCGCCACGTGGTGCGCGTTCTGGATGCGGTCGTGGAAGACATGCAGGGTCAACTTGCCCACCGCCGTGTCGACCAGGGTGGACTCCACCGGCTCCACGGTCTGTTCATTGTGTATACGGTAGTGGATCAGATCGGCAATGGTGCCCATCTTGATGCCGTGCTCGGCGGCGAAGCGCTCCAGTTCCGGACGCCGCGCCATGCTGCCGTCGTCGTTCATGATCTCGCAGATCACGCCGCTGGGATCGCAGCCGGCCAGGGCGGCGAGGTCGCAGGCCGCTTCGGTATGACCGGCACGGCGCAGCACGCCACCGGGCTCGGCCATCAGCGGGAAGATGTGGCCGGGCTGCACGATATCCTCGGCACGGGCATTGCGCGCGGCGGCCACTTGCACGGTGCGCGCGCGGTCGGCAGCGGAGATACCGGTGGTGACGCCTTCCGCGGCCTCGATGGAGAGCGTGAACTTGGTACCGAAACCGGAGCCGTTGTCGCTCACCATCAGCGGCAGCTTGAGCCGCTCGCAGCGTTCACGGGTCATAGGCATGCAGATCAGGCCGCGCGCATGGCGCGCCATGAAGTTGATATGCTCGGCCTCGACCTTCTCCGCGGCCATGATGATATCGCCTTCATTCTCGCGATCCTCATCATCCATGAGGATCACCATCTTGCCCTGACGAATGTCCTCGATCAGGTCTTCGATGGGAGCCAGGCCCGTATGGGAAGATTGCACGCTGGAATCTCCGAATGTTCGAACGACTTCATGGGCGATACTGCACCGCAACAGAACATTGCCGTCAAATCGCACCACGTTGAATGGGCGTCAGAGTACATTGGCGCGGCTTCGGGCGCCAGTAGTGAGCACATTGGCGCCCCCCACATGTGGACAGCTCCGGGACGAGGCCGCCGGGGAGGCGCTGTGAATCCTTCCCTGGACGCTATTTTTTCCATCCATGGAAAAAAACCTCCCCTGCGCCCTGCCCCGAAGCTGATGATGCAGAAGCTGCTCCTCAGTCTTGCCTGCGCTCCGGCCGCGCAGTGATCCGCCAATCGCGGCCCACAGCGCGCATGTCGAGAATCTCCAGCGGACGCTGCTGGGCCATGCGCGTCAATCCCGGCAAAGCGAACAGCGGACGCGCCTCGCCGCCCAGCAGGGTCGGCGCGACGAACAGCTGCATCTCGTCGACCAGGCCGGCATCGAGCATGGCGCCGGCGAGCGTGGCTCCGGTTTCCAACAGCAGCTCGTTGACCAGCTCCTGCTCGGACAGGTAGCGCAGCAACGCAGCCAGATCGACACGACCGTCGTCACCGGTAGGCAACACCAGCACTTCGGCGCCGGCCGCCTCGAGCCGCGAGCGGCGCTCGGGATCATATCCCGATACGGTAGCCACCAGGGTGCGTCCCGGCTCACGCAGGCAGGCGGCTGCCTGGGGCAGCCGCAGTTGGGTATCGACCACCACGCGCAGTGGCTGACGTTCGGCGATGACCTCGGCATCGTCGAGGCCGAGCTGCGCCGCCCGCACCGTGAGCCGCGAATTGTCGAAGATGATCGAGTCGACGCCGGTCATGATCGCGCTGGCGCTGGCCCGCAGCCGCTGCACTTCAGCTCGCGCGTGGGGGCCGGTGATCCACTGGGACTCTCCCGACTGCATGGCGGTGCGGCCATCCAGGCTCATGGCCATCTTCAGACGCACGAAGGGCCGCCGACGGGTCATGCGTGAGATGAAGCCGGGGTTGAGCGCTTGCGCTTCCGCTTCGAGCAGACCCACCGTCACCTCGATGCCCGCCTCGCGCAGCATGGCGATACCCCGCCCCGCCACTTCGGGATTGGGGTCCTGCATGGCCACCACCACCCGCTTGACGCCGGCCTCGGTCAGTGCCACGGCACAGGGGCCGGTTCGGCCATGATGGGAGCAAGGTTCCAGAGTCACGTAGGCGGTGGCACCGCGAGCGGCCGCCTGTGCCATGTTCAGCGCATGCACCTCGGCATGAGGTTCCCCGGCACGCTCGTGCCAGCCCTCACCGACCATCTTCCTGTTCTTGACCAGAACGCAGCCCACCCGCGGGTTGGGGTGGGTGGTGTAGCGTCCGCGGCGGGCGAGTTGCAGCGCTCGTGCCATCCATGCGGCATCGGTCGGCTTGGCCATGCTCTCCTCGTTCAACTGGGCAGGTTGGCTATGCTCGGCGGCAGGCAGCTTGGAGATAAAGCCTATTCTTCGGCGGTACCCGGCGGAAACCCCGGCTCCTGGGCCAGCCGATCGATCTCGGCCCGAAATTCGTCGATATCCTGGAAGCGACGGTAGACCGAGGCGAAACGAATGTAGGCGACCTGATCGAGGCGCTTGAGCGCCTGCATTACGGCCTCGCCGATGTCGCGGGCCTGGATCTCGCGCTCGCCGCTCGCCCTCAGCCGATGGCGTATGCGCTCGACGGCGGCCTCGATGGCCTCGGCGCTGACGGGGCGCTTCTCCAGCGCACGCAGCATGCCGGCGCGCAGCTTGTGCTCGTCGAAGGTCTCGCGGGAACCGTCGGATTTCACCACCCGAGGCATGACCAGCTCAGCGGTCTCATAGGTGGTGAAGCGCTCACCACAGTCGGTGCACTGGCGGCGACGGCGCACCTGGTCGCCGTCCGCCACCAGGCGGGAGTCGGTCACGCGGGTATCATGGGCGCCGCAGAAAGGGCAATGCATGGTATCGATCCGAACGTGAAGCGGGGCGACACGAGGTCGCGCGTGAGTCACAAATGTGAGCCAATTGACCCGATATTGTACCCACTCCCCCGCTGATCGCCCAGCACACAGGTCAAGCCGGCATGCCGGGCGCTCGATTCGGCGTCAGTGACGGTGCCCTTCTCCATGATCATGATCATGGTCGTGGTCATGGTCGTGGTCGTGGTCGTGAGCATCACCATGGCCGTGATGCCCCTCAGCACTCACCTCGATACGCTTGACGGGCGCCGTGATCTGCTGGGACTCACCCGTGTCGAAGCGCAGCTCGATCTCGACGGGCTCCCCCTCCACCAGCGGAGCAGTCAGCCCGATCAGCATCAGGTGCAAGCCACCGGGTGCCAGCGCGACCGACTCGCCTGCAGGCACGACGATCTCGGTGACCTTGCGCATCTGCATCACACCATCGACGTCTTCGTGGTTGTGCAGTTCCATGACCTCGGCAGCGGGCGAGTCTGCCTCGACCAGGGTCACGTCCTGCTCCCCTGGGTTACGCAGCGTCATGAAGGCAGCCGAGGCCTGCGAGCCGGGGGGCACGGCGCGTACCTGGGCCTCTTCGACGAGCAGCGACTCGGCAAGGGCCGTCAATGACACCAGCGACAGGCCGGCAGTGAGCAAGAGTGAACGGACCAGCACCATAATGAAACTCCTTGTTGTATCGTTGGCGTGCGCCAGGGAATCAGGCAAACAGCTTACTACGATGTCGTGCGTCAGGAGACCGGATGCGTCAACCCGACACGCTCGGCTTCCCAGCGGCAAGATGAACCTGCGCTCGTTGCGGGAGTCCATCGCAGAGACGCTTCATCCGAAGTAAATCCACCCAAGGAACCCCACATGGCACTTCGCTTCACGCTGCTCATGGCCACCCTGGCCCCCCTGGCTGTCGTCTCGGCGGTGCATGCCGACGAATGGCCTGGCCCGGTTCAGGCCTTGGTCGAGGAAGGACTCGAGATTCACGGCGAATTCGAGGCGCCCGGCGGACTAGCCGGCTATGCCGCCAGCCATCAGGGTCGCGAGATGACCGTATACGTCACGGCCGATGGCCAACATGCCATCGTCGGTACCATGATCGATGCCGAGGGCAACGATCTCTCCGAGGCTCCCCTAGACGAGCTGGTCAGAGCCCCTCAGGAGGGCCAGGTCTGGCAGCAGCTGGAGCAGAGCCACTGGATTCAGGACGGTCAGGAAGACGCGCCTCGCGTGCTGTACACCTTCACCGACCCCAACTGTCCCTACTGCCGACAGTTCTGGGAGCAGGCCCGCCCCTGGGTCGAGGCCGGTGAGGTTCAGCTGCGCCACGTCATGGTGGGTATCATGCAACCGGACAGCCCGGCCAAGGCTTCCGCCCTGCTGGGCGCCGAGGATCCCGAGGCCGCCTTGCACGACCACAGCGGCGGCGACAGCGTGGCTCCCTCGGCCCAGCCCCGCCATATCGAGGATAAGGTGTATCGCAACAATCAGCTGTTCGACGAGCTCGGGCTTTATGCCACCCCGACCACGGTCTATCGCCACGAGGGGCGGCTGCAGCGTGTAGACGGCATGCCGAATGAGGCGAGGTTGCACGAGATGATGGGCGGCGAGGCCCCCTGAACCATTGCGACGACAGGACGACCCCGCTGACGCAGCGCGGGGTCGCCACTTGAATCACCCTCGAGCGGGTAGCGCCCGGGCCAGGAACCAGCCCGCTACCATGGCCACGAGCATGGCGAACAGCGGCGCGGTGAGCCCGGCAATGGCGGCGATGGCCGGTCCGGGGCAGTAGCCGGAAAGCCCCCAGCCGACGCCGAACAGGGCGGCACCACCGATCAGCCGTGTGTCCAGGTCCTGGCGGGTCGGCAACTGGAAGGTCTCGCCGAGCATCGGCCGCTCCCGGCGAAATACCAGCCGGTAACCAACGAAGGTCGTCACCACGGCGCCCCCCAGCACGAACATCAGCGTGGGGTCCCAGGCACCGAAGATATCGAGAAAGCCGAGCACGCGGGCGGGATCGGTCATGCCGGCAAGTGCCAGGCCCAGGCCGAACATCAGCCCGGCGATATAACCCATGAGCGTCTTCATGCGCCACCTCCGAGCACGTGCCGTACGACATAGACGGTGACGATGGCGCAGATCAGGAAGGTCAGCGTGGCCACCAGCGAGCGCGGCGACAGCCGAGCCAGGCCACAAACACCGTGACCGCTGGTGCAGCCACTGCCCAGACCGGTGCCCACGCCCACCAGCAGCCCCGCCACCAGCATCAGCCCCACCCCACCGGCGGGCGGACCGACCACTTCTCCGGGCGCACCGGCCACATTGCCCAGCCCACCGCCCGACAGCATGAGCAGCAGCGGGCCGCTGACCAGGCCTAGCATGAAGGCCACGCGCCAGGCGCTATCCCCCTTAGGCAGCGTCGTCACCAGGCTCCCGACGATGCCGCTGATGCCGGCGATGCGGCCCAGCGTTGCCATCAGCCATACGGCCGATAGGCCGATCAGCACACCCCCTGCCAGCCCCTGCAGACCTGCCGTCCAATCCATCTCTAGCTCCTTCGTGTGTCGTCGTTGATCAATGGCTTGGGTTGTCCTGCGCTCACCGGACCGACGCTGCCACAGGAGAGCCCCGGCACAGCGTCTTCACCACGCAGCGAGCGCCAGGCGTCAAAAGTGCTCAGGTAAACCTGACCGGTCAGCTCACGACAGAAGCGGGTATGCTGCAGTCGATCCATCACCGGCCCCTTCACCTCCGCCAGATGCAGCCTGACCTCGGCATCGCGCAGGCGGGCATTGATCACCTCGAGACTTTCCAGGGCCGAGGCGTCGATGACGTTCACTGCCTGACAGGTCAGCACGATATGCCGCAGCCCAGGCTGACGTGCAGCCAGCGCCATGACCGTGTCCTCGAGGTAGCGCGAGTTGGCGAAATAGAGACTCTCGTCGACCCGCAGAATGGCCAACTCAGCGTCGGTTTCGACCTGATGCCGTTCCACGTTGCGGAAGTGCTCGGTACCCGGAACGCGTCCTACCACGGCACTGTGAGGACGGCTCGTATAGTAGAGATGCAGCGCCAGCGAGAGCCCCACGCCTGCCAGGATGCCTGTCTCGACCCCCACACCGAGCGTCAAGCCGATGGTGACGAGCATGGCCATGGCATCGCAGCGGGAATACTCCCAGTTCCTGCGAATGGCGGCAACATCCACCAGAGACAGCACTGCCACGATGATGGTAGCCGCCAGGGTCGCAATCGGCAGATGAGCGATCAGCGGCGTCAACAGCAATGCCGCCGCGGCGATGCCTAACGCCGTGAAAGCGCCTGCCGCGGGCGTCTGGGCGCCGGCGTCGAAATTCACGACCGAACGGGCGAAGCCGCCGGTAACAGGCATACCGCCGGTGAAGGAAGCGGCGATGTTCGAGGTTCCCAACCCGATGAGCTCCTGGTCGGGGTCGATACGCTGCCGCCGCTTGGCGGCAAGGGTCTGACCCACCGATACCGACTCGACGAAGCCGATGATGCTGATCAACAGCGCCGCCACCCACAACTGACTCCACAGACCGCTATCGAAAGCCGGCAGGGTCAGCGGCGGCAGGCCCGCAGGTACCGTGCCCACCACGGCAACGCCCTTGGCATTCAGCCCCAGCCACCAGCTCGCCAGTGTCGTTACCGCCACGGCGATGATTGGCGCGGCCTTGGTCAACGTCTCCGCCGGTCGCGGCGGCATGCCTGCACGCTCGAGGCCCGGCTTGAGCCAACGCCTGGCGGCATATAGGAATACCAGCACGGAAAAGCCGACTGTCAGCGTTGGCAGGTGTAGGTCGCCGAGACCAACGGCCAGGCTGTTCAGCCAGTCGAGCAGATTGTGTCCTTTGGCCGCCACGCCCAGCACGTGCCCCAGCTGACTGGCCGCAATGAGCAGACCGGTGGCGGTGATGAACCCCGAGATCACAGGGTGGCTCAAGAAGTTGGCCAGAAAGCCTAACCTGGCCACGCCCATCAGGGTCAGGACGAGCCCCGACATCAGTGCCAGCACCAGAGCAGCACCGAGATACTCCGGCGTGCCCTGGGGGGCCACCTGCCCCACCGCCGCTGCCGTCATCAGCGACACCACCGCTACCGGCCCCACCGCCAGGGTGCGGCTGGTGCCGAAGACGGCGTAGATCACCAGCGGCGCGATGCTGGCATAGAGCCCCACCTCCGGCGGCAGTCCGGCCAGCATGGCGTAGGCCAGCGACTGCGGGATCAACATGACGGTGACGATCACCGCCGCCAGCAGGTCGCTGCCCAAGGTCGCCCGACCGTAGCCGGGCAACCACTGCAGGATGGGAAGGTAGCGCTTGGGATTCACGCGACGCGCCTCAGAACTTGTCGATCGGCACCTTGAGATAGACCTGGCCGTTGTCCTCCGGGGGCGGCATGTGACCGGCACGCATGTTGACCTGAACCGAGGGCAGGATCAGGCGCGGCATGTCGAGGGTGGCGTCACGCTCGGTGCGCATGTGGACGAACGCTTCCTCGCTGATCCCCTCACGCACGTGAACGTTATGCGCACGCTGCTCGGCCACCGTGGTCTCGTGCTGATACTGCTCGCGATCCGGCGTCTTGTAGTCATGGCAGAGAAAGAGGCGCGTTTCGTCCGGCAGCGCCAGCACCTTCTGGATCGAGCGATAAAGGGTGCGGGCATCGCCACCGGGAAAGTCACAGCGGGCGGTGCCATAGTCGGGCATGAACAGGGTGTCGCCGACGAAGGCGGCATCGCCGATCACATAGGTGAGGCAAGCCGGCGTATGGCCCGGCGTATGCAGCACCCGTCCTTCCATATTGCCGATGGCGAAGGTATCACCTTCCTCGAAGAGGCAGTCGAACTGACTGCCGTCGCGGGCGAACTCGGTGCCGGCGTTGAAGACCTTGCCGAAGACCTCCTGCACCACGGTGATCCTGGCACCGATACCGGTCCTGCCGCCCAGTTTCTCGTGCAGGTAGGGAGCGGCAGAGAGGTGATCGGCGTGGACGTGGGTCTCGAGGATCCATTCCACGTTCAGCCCTTCCCGGCAGATGAATGCAATGATGGCATCCGCCGAGCGGGTGTCGGTGCGTCCCGCGGCGTAATCGAAGTCGAGCACCGAATCGATGATGGCACAGGCGCTGCTGCCTGGCTCCCTCACCACATAGCTGAAAGTGTTGGTGGGCTCGTCGAAGAAGTGGGTCACGATCGGCTTGGACATGGGGCCATTCCTCCGCTGTACGTCATTGCCGGGTATGATGACAGCATACATCAAATCTAGTTATATTATTAGGCTTTTTTGTTATATAAAGCCTGCGACACAAAATCCATGACGATCAGCGATGCAGACACCCAAGCGAGGCCAAACGCTGACGCGATGGACCTCGCCATGAGCGTGTCGATGGCGTCACTTCTTCAGCTTGCAGGTATTGATGCCAAGCAGTTGGTAGGCCGGGCAGAAATTGAACAACCCGGTTGCCAACGGCACCACGCCAATCCAACCCCAGGCGCCGATGCTCCCGGTCAAGGCCAGACCGATCAGCACCGCACCGACGACGATGCGCGCCACCTTGTCGATACCGCCAACGTTGCTCTTCATGTCTTCACCTCACTGTCATGGTTCAGAAGCTGAATACCGGAATACTCAAGTCACGCATCATTTCGGCAATGCGGCCTGGAGCCGCCACGCCGATGCCTTCGCGCAGGTCGCTTTGGGCATAGTCGCTGTTGGGCAGGTAGATGGCGCATACATCGACCTGGGCCCCCTGATTGACCAGCATTTGCAGAATCCCCTCCGGGGTCACCTGTCCCGCCGGGTTCTCTGGTGGGGTATTGATCGGCGCGGAGCTGGCGTAGCTCCTGACCGCAAGGTCGCCGGCAGCATCGCAGAGCAGAAGCGACAACTCGGTGCCTTGCTGCTGCATGGCATTGGCAAGAATCATTGCCATGCCTTGGGTTTGCAGGGACTCGCTGGTAAGGATCACCAAGGCTCGATCGGCGGCAGCACCATGCTCAGCGTCAGCCCCGCTGGAACCGTCGGCCGACACTGCACCAGACAACCCGATCAAGGCTCCTGCGGCCAGGAAGAAGCTCGTTCTGATCATCGCTCGCCTCAAATTTTTAATAACAAAATGGAATATTTTAATAACCAAGATTCAATCAAAGCGTAGCCTAAATAGCTTCATCTCTTAAGAGGAAAGAGAGGGATAATTGACCCATATCAATTTTTTACTGACTCCCGGCCTTGCCATGCCGTACTGACAGCGCCTTCAGCAGAACGAAAAAAGGCCGCACGCAGCGGCCTGGTAATGGAAATATGCAGTGAACTGGGAAAGCGCTTTCCTAGAGCTGAATACGGTCGCCGTAGCCCGGCACTTGCGCTTCGATACCGCTCTCCTCCAAGGCGTGCTTGAGCACCTGCTGGGTTTCAGGCTCGCCATGCACCAGGTAGAAACGTGGCTTGTCGCGGAAGGCACCGGCCCAGCCGATCAGTTGGCTCTGCCCAGCATGGGCGGAGAAGCCGCCAATGGTGTGCACCTTCGCCTTCACCGCAAGCTCCTGCCCGAGAACACGCACCTTCTCGGCTCCGTCTACGAGCTGGCGCCCCAGCGTGCCGGCCGCCTGGAAGCCGACGATCACCAGGCGGGTGTTGGGTTTTTCGAGGTTGTAGCGGAAATGATGAACGATACGTCCACCGGTGCACATGCCCGCCCCGGCAATGATGATCGCCCCGCCGTGAATGCGGTTGATCGCCATGGACTCCTCCACCGTGCGCGTCATGCGTAGGATCGGCAGGTAACGGCCAGTATCGCCGCTGGCTGCGATGTTGAGCACCTTGAGGTCTTCGGCATCAAGACTCTTGCGGGCACGGTGGTAGAGTTCGGTGACCTTGATCGCCATGGGGCTATCGAGGAACACCATCTGCTGACGCAATCGGCCCGCGTGGTAGAGCACACTGAGGTGATAGAGGATCTCCTGGGTTCGGCCCACGGCGAAAGCGGGAATGAGTACGTTACCTCCGCTGGCGTGGGCCTCCTCCAGCACTTGGGCAAACTCTTCGAGCGTCTCTTCCAGGGGGCGGTGGTCGCGATCGCCGTAGGTGCTCTCCATCAGCACCACATCGGCTTCGAAGAGCTTTTCCGGCTCCTTCATGAGTACCGAGCTCGGGTTTCCCAGGTCGCCGGAAAAGACGATCCGCTTGGTCTGCCCGCCGGATGGCACCGCCAGCTCGACGATCGCCGAACCGAGGATATGACCGGCATCGCGAAATATCAGCGTCGCTCCACCCGGCAACGGGATGGGCTGGCCATACCCATGAGACTTGCACTGCTGCAGTGTGCGCTCCACGTCCGCCAACTCGTACAGCGGCTCGAGCAGCGGCTTGTCGTTGCGCTTACGCCACTTGTTTTCCCACTCGACGTCCTTGGCCATGATGAAGGCGGCATCCTCGAGCATGATCTCGAGCAGGTCCCGCGTACCGCGTGTGCAGTGAATAGGGCCGCTGTAGCCTTCCCGCACCAGTTTGGGCAGCAGCCCAGCATGATCCAGATGGCCGTGGGACAGGACCACGGCATCGAGCTGCCTCGCCAGGCTGCCGAATGGCTTGGCATTGGCCTCGTCGGCACTCTTGCCGCCCTGGTGCAGCCCACACTCCAGCAACACACGATAGGAACGGTCGGTCCCTTCCATCTCGATGAGATACCGGGAACCGGTGACTTCACCGACAGCCCCTTGAAACGTCAACGTCGACATAAGCGTATGGTCCACCAAAGTTCATTGCTTGCTTCAAGCATAACGGAAGGCGAGCCCGCCGGCTGAGCCGAAACACCGGCACGGGTCAAGATTAGCGCAGCCAGCGCAGCACAAACGCAGAGCCCCGCGCCGTCTTGGACGGCGCGGGGCTCTACTATCCGAAAAGGTCGTTCAGCGTATCAGCGATAGACCGGGAAGCGCGCGCAGACGGCCTCCACCTTGCCCTTCACCTCGCCTTCGATGGCGGCAGTATCCTCACCCTTGGCCATGACGTCGAGGATGTCGCAGATCCAGCCGGCCAGCTCGCGGCATTCACCTTCACCGAAGCCGCGGGTGGTCACGGCCGGGGTGCCGATGCGCAGACCGGAGGTCACGAACGGGCTCTGCGGATCGCCAGGCACCGCATTCTTGTTGACGGTGATGTGGGCGCGGCCCAGGGCAGCGTCAGCATCCTTGCCGGTCAGGCCCTGCTTGATAAGCGAGAGCAGGAACAGGTGATCCTCGGTGCCACCGGAAACGATGTCGTAGCCGCGCTCGATAAACACACCGGCCATGGTCTGGGCGTTCTTGACCACCTGCTGCTGATAGCTCTTGAAGCCGGGCTCCATGGCCTCCTTGAAACACACCGCCTTGGCGGCGATGACGTGCTCCAGCGGGCCACCCTGACCGCCGGGGAACACGGCCGACTGCAGCTTCTTCTCGATCTCTTCGTTGCCTTCGGCGGAAAGGATCAGGCCACCGCGCGGGCCGCGCAGGGTCTTGTGGGTGGTGGTAGTGACCACATGGGCGTGGGGCAGCGGGCTCGGATAGACCCCGGCCGCCACCAGGCCGGCGATGTGGGCCATGTCGACCAGAAGGAAGGCGCCCACTTCATCGGCAATCTCGCGGAACTTGGCCCAGTCGATGATCTGGGAGTAGGCGGAGAAGCCGGCGATGATCATCTTGGGCTGGTGCTCACGGGCCAGACGCGCCACTTCCTCGTAATCGATGCGGCCGCTGCCGTCGATGCCGTACTGCACGGCGTTGTAGTGCTTGCCGGAGAAATTCGGCTTGGCGCCGTGGGTCAGGTGACCGCCGGCATCGAGGCTCATGCCCAGTACGGTGTCGCCCGGCTTGACCAGCGCCTGGAACACGGCGCTGTTGGCTTGGGAGCCGGAGTGGGGCTGAACGTTGGCGTAGCTGGCAGCGAACAGCTGCTTGGCGTAGTCGATGGCCAGTTGCTCGACGATGTCGACGTACTCGCAGCCGCCGTAGTAGCGCTTGCCGGGGTAGCCTTCCGCGTACTTGTTGGTCAGCTGGCTGCCCTGGGCTTCCAGAACGCGCGGGCTGGCGTAGTTCTCGGAGGCGATCAGCTCGATGTGTGCTTCCTGGCGTGCGACCTCCTTCTGCATCGCATCGAACAGGGCATCATCGAAACCGGCAATCGTCATGTCACGGCTGAACATCGGCGGCAAACCTCGCATGGGGAAATCGGGATGCGCCATGATACCCCAGCCCATGGCGGCTTTCACTTGAAAGGCCGTCATGAGCTGGTGCAGAAATTCTCATGCTTCCTTTAGCTCTAGTAAGGGAACGCTAGTCAAATCGACGAGCGAGATGAAGCGTAAGGCGCACGGAGCACAGTACCGAGCGAAGCGACAAACAGCCGAAGGCTGGCCCCGAAGGGGCGAGAAGCCGAAGGCTGCGAGTCGACCGGAGCCTATGGGGTATAGGTGAGGATTTCGACGGTCCGACGCTTCGGCACCGCGCAACGCAGCGATTCGCTCGCGCAGGCATTTGTTAGCGTTTCCTCAGCGAGTTTCGACCTTAACACTGAGCTTCCCCGGCACCCCCAACGGGTCGCTCATATAGCTGGTCACGGTGCTTTGTGCCGGCAGGGTCACACGCACGTCGAGGTGCTGCGCACTGCCCTCCAGCAGGTCGACCAATCCCACCAGGATGGCCTGGATCTCGGGGCCGAACATCATGCCGAAGCCCTGGGCCTGGGTGCGCACCTGCTCGACGTACAGCGCCTCGGTCACGCCCTCCATGGCCGCCCCCAGCGTGGCCAGGCGCGAGAACAGGCCCTGGTTGGCCAGGCTCAGGTGAATGTTACCGCCCAGCAGGGTGGCGTCTTCGAGCCACTCCATGTTGCTGAAGGCATCGCTGGGTGTCACCTCGTGCGGTAGCAGCAGCGGCAGATTGATGTCGAGCAGCAGGCTCAAGGCATCGTGTATGTCGATCTGGCTGTCGCTGATCAGCACGCTGTGTTCATCCTTCTCCTGCCAGCTGCCAAGCAAGGCGGCATCGAGGCGCAGCTCGCCGCTGCCGCCGGTCAGTACGTTGCTGACCATGCGCAGTTGGGTGCGCTCATCCTCGGGAGCGAGCTCGATCATGCGCGCCAGATCCATGTGCAACCCCTCGAGACGCACTCCACCCTTGCCGTCGTCGAAGTTGCCGTCGAGATCGAACAGGGCCAGACGAGCGACCAGCTCGGGAGACTCCACGGCCAGATCACGCAGCACCAGCGAGGCCAATTTCTCCTCGCCCTCTTTATCGATCCCGGTCAGCCCCTCCAGGCGCAGCGAACGCAGCGTGAACGACCCGGAGCCGAGCTCTTCCAGTTCATCGAAAACGCCAGCCATGCCGGAGATCTCCAGCATGCCGATCGCCTCATGGGAGAGCGACTCGCCGCGCAGCTTGTCGATGGTCATGCGACCATGGCCGCTGCTGAGCGGCGTGTCGAAGAAGATCTCCTCGGCAAGCTCCGAGGCAAGCTCGATCACGATGCCGTCGATGGCAAGGCTACCCAGGCGCACCTGCTCGGGCGTCAGCGCATCATCATGCAGCGGAAACACCGCCTGCGACGGCTCACCGAGCACGATGCGCTCGACACTCATCAGGGTCAGTTCGGTGAGGCTGTCCTCGATACGCAGGCCTTCGAGCGTGACATCGGTGGGGGCGTCGTAGTCCCCACTGACGATATAACGGTCGATCAGCAGCCGCTCGCCCTCCTCGGCCTCGAACACGATATCCTCGGCGGTGAGCCGTGAACGCAGCATGGCGCTCGAGACATCGCCGATGGAAAGCGTTCCGCCTTCGCTGAACAGCGCGCGCAGGTCGGCTTCGAAGCGCTCTGCGTCCGCCATCGCGACACCATGGGCGCCGAAGAGCGCAACGAAGACAAGGGCCTGCTTCAGGCCGATCGATCGGGGTCGGTAAAGCTTCATCGATGCCACCTCCTGTGCACTGCATCGGTCGGATAGGAAGGTGGCAAGGCACGCCGCACCACATTCGCGTTTACATAGTGTAACCGCATTCATGCAGTGCAGCGCTCAAACATCGCCGCGGGCGTTTCAACGTCGCGGCGGAGGCATCAGGCCTCTCCCAGCAGCCCCAGGCTTGCCGCCGGGGCCTGCTTGCGCAGGCCCCGCGACAGGACATGCCCGATGGCACCGATCAGCGCCGCGCCACCCAAGGGCAGCACGATCCAAAGCCATAGGTGAAGGCGCGGTGCCAGATCGAACCAGGCGATATAGATGCCGGCAGTAGCCAGCTCGGCCAGCAGCGCGCCCATCAGCCCGCTGGCCAAGCCGAGAATGGCGAACTCGGCTCCCTGCACACGGGAAATCAGGCTCTGGCCGGCGCCGAACACCCGCAGCAGGCCGCTTTCGTGAGCCCGCGCCGGACGACTGGCCGTCAAGGAGGCGTAGAGCACGCTCACCCCGGCCAGCAGCACGAAGGCCAGCACCAGCTCCACCGCCCGGGTCACCTGGGCAACGACGTCACGCACCTGGGCCAGGATGGCGTCGATGTTGAGCAGCGACACTCCGGGGAAGCGCTGCACCAGTTGGCGCAGCGTCTCGCCCTGCCCCGCCTCCAGATGGAATGCGGTGATGAAGCTGTGGCCGAAGCGCTCCAGCACCCCGGGTGGGAAGATGACGAAGAAGTTGGGCCGGAAGCTGTCCCAGTCCAGGTTGCGCAGGCTCGCCACCTCACCGACGATCTCCTCGCCGCCGATGGTGAAGGTCAGGCGATCGCCCAGCGACAGGCCCAGGCGCTCGGCCAGCCCATCCTCCAGCGAGATCGGCACCACGCTCTGCGCCGGCTCGGCATCCACCTCGCCCAGCCAGCCGTTGGGTGAGGCCTCCGCAAGCGTATCGAACCACTGGCCGGCTACCATCCGGTTGCCCTCGGGCAGCTCGGCCTGCCAGGTGAGATTGAGTTCACGACGCAGCGAGCCGTCACCGCGGGACTCCACCGGCACGGCGTCACGGGCCGACTCACCGTTGATCTCGGTAAGCCGCCCACGCACCATCGGGTAGAGCGCGGTGCGGTCGTCGGCGTTGGCCTCAAGGGCCTCGATGAATGCCTCGCGCTCGGCGGGCTGGATGTTGATGGCGAAGTAGTTGGGTGCATCCTCGGGCAACTGGTCCTGCCAGGTGGTGAGCAGGTCGCCCCGCACCATGGCGATCATGGCCATGGCGAAGAAGGTCACCGAGAAGGCGAGCAGTTGCCCCAGGCTGGCGGAACGCCGCCGCGCCAGCTGGCGCCCGCCCAGGCGCAGGGCCTGGCTCAACTCCGCTCCCTTGCCGCCCCCCTGGGGCAGACGTGCGGCAACGCGCAGTACCAGGCCGAGCAACAGACCGCCCAGACTCCACAGCACCACCAGCATGACCAGCCCGCCGACCAGCAGCGAAGCCGCCAGGCCGAAGTCGCCGGAGTAGAGCCACAGCAGACCGCCGAACACCAGGCTGGCCACCAGCACCACCAGCCAGGCTGCGGCCGGCAGCGGGTCGAGCTCGCGGCGCAGCACCTTGAGCGCGCTGACCCGTTTCAAGCGCAGCAGCGTGGGGCCGGCAAAGCCGACCAGCACCGCCAGCGCCGTCAGCACACCGAGCCACAGCGGCAGCCAGCCCGGCGG
>NZ_BAEU01000074.1:0-2217 GCF_000246875.1 Halomonas sp. KM-1 | reverse complement strand
CGCACCGCGCAACGCAGCAATTCGCTCGCGCAGGCATTAGTGCGGTGTTTCCCTAGCGCCAAAGCGGGGGCAATGGACGACTATTGACCCGCACCTGCCCACGGCCGACGTCGACTTCCAGCGTGCGCGTGTCCAGCGGCAAACCGAGCCACAGCGCCACCACGGTAGGCAGCTCGTACCAGGTGAAGTCGCCATCCAGGCGCCGTCGCCAGCGCGCCTTGACGGTGGGTTCGTCGAGGCCGACCAGGCTCAGCTCTTCGAGCCGGCGACCGTCGAAAAACAGAGATCCGTCGACCCGGGCCGATAGCCCCAGCATCGGACTGTCCAGCTCCAGACGCTGAAGGTCGAGACGCGGCGAGTCCTGCAGTACTGCCAGCAGATAGGGTTCGAGTTCACCCAGCAGTGCCTTTTGCTTCATGCCGTGGTGCCCACTGGCCGCCAGCTTGCGCAAACGCAGCATGCTGCTGCGAATCGCATCGGCGTTGAAGCGCGAAAGCTCCACATCCACCTGACCGGTCAACAGTACCTGTTCCGCGGTATGGATCTCGCCCAGGTCCAGCGCCAGCTGCATCCTCAGCTCCTGCTCGTCCAGCGAGGTGCGGTTCGACAGACGGATACCGTTTCCATCGAGTCTGAGCTGGGGCTGATGCCAGGTGAAGGATTCGATCTGCAGGCGGTCTTCCTGGGTGAAGGTGTGCGCGTCTTCGGTATAGGCATACTGGCTGTTGAGAATGGCCGGCCCCACCTCCAGGCGAGCCGCGCCGTCACTCAGCGACCAGGCGTCGAGATGGGCACGCATCCGCCAGTTGCCCTGCTCGCCGCTGAAGCGCAGCCTGCCGCCGCCGAAGACGAGCTCCCGCTCCTGCTGGGTGATGCGCAGCGGCGCCAGCTGCAGCCCGCCTTCCAGGGTGCCGGTCAGGGAGTGATAGCTGGCCTCCCACAGGGGCGGAGAGGTGGCCAGGGAGTCGCCGAAGAGATGCACGGCATTGGGGCCGTGGCGCAGCATGGCCTCGCCGTCCAGGTGAGTGCTGAGCACCCCATGGCGGGCACGATAGGTCAGCTCCAGTTGCCAGAGGTGGCCGAACAGCGGCGCCAGGTAGATACGTCCGGAAGAGGACCACCAGCCCTGCTCCACCTCGACCCGTTCGATGTCGATCTCCCCCCGCGCCTCGAGATCGGCGAGGGTACGCGCCATCTCGCGCTCGAACAGCCAGCTCGATACTGCCTGCGCGCTCAACCAGGCGAGCAGCAGCACGACCAGCAGCGGGACGATGAGACGTTCCTTGCGCATAGCTTCGCCTCCCTGTGGTGATACATGCGCCAGACCGGTTAACCGTACCGGATGTAAACTAGTGCAACCAGAGCCACAGGTGCATAGTACTCCAGGCGTAGATACCGGCCAGAACGTCATCGATCATGATGCCGAACCCGCCCGCCACGCGCCTGTCGGCCCAGCGGATCGGCCACGGTTTGAAGACGTCGAAGATACGGAACAGCACGAACCCCCACAGCGCCGCCTCCCAGGAGAACGGTACCGCTGCCATGGTGATCCAGTAGCCGACGAATTCGTCCCACACGATACCGGAATGGTCGTGAACGCCGAGATCCCGCGAGGTCTTGTCGCACAGCCAGACGCCCACCACGAAGGCGACCGCCACCAGCGTCAGGTACCAGCCCAGCGGCAGTTCGGAGAGCAGCCAGTAGAAGGGAATCGCGGCCAGGGTGCCGAAGGTGCCCGGTGCCCAGGGCACGCCGCCGCTGCCCAGGCCGAAGGCGAAGAAGTGAACGGGGCGCCGCCAGACGCTCGGTGGACAGCGGTTCATGGCTCGCCTCCCGGGAAGTGCTGCCAGCCGTGGGCACCGCCGACATCGACACCTCTCACGCCCGGCTCGGCGCTGACCGTGCCGATCGGAGTCAGTGCCAGCCCCTGCTCCGCCAGACGTCGACGTGCCTCGGCGAGGCTCTCGCCGGGCAGGCTGACCAGCAGCTCGTAGTCGTCGCCGCCGCACAGCGCGGCGCGATAGGCGCCTTCTTCACCCAGCGCCTCGCGCAATCCTGTCGCCAAGGGCAGTGCCTCGGGCTCGAGCCGCGCCCCGACGCCGGAAGCTGCCAGCACGTGTTCGAGGTCGGCCAGCAGCCCGTCGGAAACGTCGATGGCGGCATGCGCCAGGTCACGCAGCGCCATACCGGCCACGAGCCGCGGTGTCGGCTTGAGAT
>NZ_BAEU01000075.1:0-85533 GCF_000246875.1 Halomonas sp. KM-1 | reverse complement strand
GTGATTCGCTCGCGCAGGCATTTGTGCAGTGTTTCCCTAAGACTGCGACGTCCGGCGCACCTGCTCAAGCCCCTCCTCGGCAATCAGCCCCTGAGCGCAGGCATGCTCGGCCATGGCGGCGCTGTCCTCGGCCAGCACCAGGTCGCAGCCGGTATGACGGATCTCTTCGCGCAGCGCATGAATGGCGCGTTCACGGTCAGGCTTGCGTTCGACCCGGCGAATGTAGACCGCACGAATGCGTTCGGGGTATTCGTGCACGATCCGCGCATAGACTTCCGGGTCGTGCTGCCCGCTGTCGCCGATCAGCACGCAGGGCAGCTCATCGCGCATCTCCAGCATGTGCTGGATCAGGTCGTACTTGTGGTCTTCCGCGCGACGCGGCCAGGGTTTGCGCCAGGAGATGCCCCACTCGCGCAGGAACAGTATCGGCCCGACGGGAATACGGTTGAGCTGGAAGAACTCCTCGAGCATCTCGTAGATGCTCCAGGGGCCGCGCGACACGTAGAGAATCGGCCTTTTAGCCTTGCCGCTACGGCCCACGTGCAGCGCCTGATAGAACGCCGCCACGCCGGGAAAGGCCATGCGCTGATGGGCTTGCTTGACGAACAGACGGTGCAACATGCGCAGCTTGTTGGCCACCCCGGTGTACATCACCGTGTCGTCGATGTCGCTGATCACCAGCAGGTCGGCTTCAGTCGGCGGAATGTACACCTCGGTGAACGATTGCACCGGCTCCACCCCCGGCAACACCACGTGCAGTTCCGCATGGTGCCAGGCGCTGTCTTGGGGCAGGGGGTGCTCGATAGACAGGAGTACGTCGAAGTAGCCGTCACGGTCGGTAGTCACCTTGGTGACGTTCTCACCCAGCGTCACCTCGACGGTGACCTGCGGCAGGCCGCGGCGAAAGACTCGCCGAATCACATCGGCCAGATCGCGCAGCACGCCGTAGCGAGGTATCACGTCACCCAGCGCGGCCTGACGAAACACCCGGCCCATCAGCAGCACCTCATGCCGTGAGCCATAACCACGATAGGGGTGCACCACGTAGCCACCCTGCCCGCGGTCGCGCCGCATGGGGCGGGCAGCGATGTGCAGCAGACGCCGGAGAAAGCCGCTCATGGGCCCCTCCGAATCAACCACAGCCGATCCTGGCAATACGTCATCGTTTCCTCCCTGAAACTCGACAGGGTCCGGCTTACGCCGGACCCTGTCTATAGTGTGGAGGATGTTTCAGCAGAATCAACCGTCTATGTATTGCCTAGTTACGCTCGGTCAACGCAGCAGGTCACGCACGTCCTTCGCCTCCCAGTGCGGGAAGTGGCGGCGCACCAGCGCATTGAGCTCGAGCTCGAAGGCGGCCCAATCCACCTGATGACCGCTGCCTCCCCCCGCCTCGGCAGTACTTCGCACCATGCCCGCGCCGACGGTGATGTTGGAGAGCCGGTCGATGACGATGAAGCTGCCGGTGCCCGGGCTCTGGTCGTAGCTGTCGAGTGGCACCTCCGCAGTCAGCTCGACCCGGCAGCGAGCGATGGCATTGAGTTCGAGCCGGTCGGCAGCGTGACGCTCCAGGGTGTTGACGTCCACCTGATGGTGAATGGCTTCCACACGCCCGGCCACCGAGCGACCGGCCAGACGAATGTCATACTGCCGGCCCGGCGTCAGCGGCTGCTCGTGCATCCAGACGATGTCGGCATCGAAGGCGTTGGTCAGCGTGACCTCGGCGTCCTCGGCGACGATCCAGTCGCCGCGGGAGATGTCGATCTCGTCCTCCAGGGTGACGGTCACCGCCTGACCCGGCCACGCTGCGTCCAGATCGCCATCGAAGGTCACCACACGCTCGACCCGACTGATCTTGCCCGAAGGCAGCGCCTTGATCGCCTGCCCCGGGCGCAGCACACCGGCTTCCAGGGTGCCGGCATAGCCGCGGAAGTCGAGATTGGGGCGATTGACGTACTGTACCGGGAAGCGCAGATCGGTGAGGTTGCGGTCGCGGCTGACCTCGACACTTTCCAGCAGCTCCAGCAGTGCCGGTCCCTGTTCGCCCGCGACCCGGTACCAGGGCGTGCGGTCGCTGCGGTTGACCACGTTGTCGCCTTCCAGCGCCGACATCGGCACGAAGCGCAGGTCGTTGACCGAGAGCTGCTCGGCGAAGCGCCGGTAGTCGGCGACGATCTCGTCGAAGCGCGCCTCGTCGAAGCCCACCAGGTCCATCTTGTTCACCGCGATGACTAGGTGCTTGATGCCCAGCAGGTCGGCGATGAAGCTGTGGCGCCGGGTCTGGGTCTGCACGCCGTAACGGGCGTCGATCAGGATGATCGCCAGGTTGGCGGTGGAGGCACCGGTGGCCATGTTGCGGGTGTACTGCTCGTGCCCCGGGGTGTCGGCGATGATGAACTTGCGCTTGTCGGTGGAGAAGAAGCGGTAGGCCACGTCGATGGTGATGCCCTGCTCGCGCTCCGACTGCAGACCGTCGACCAGCAGCGCCAGATCCACGGCATCGCCGGTGGTGCCGCTCTTCTTGGAGTCGCGGGTCAACGCCGCCAGGTGATCGTCGAAGATCATCTTGGAGTCGTGCAACAGACGACCGATCAGGGTCGACTTGCCGTCGTCGACGCTGCCGCAGGTAATGAAGCGCAGCAGGTCCTTGTTCTCGTGCTCGTGCAGGTACTGCTCGATGTTGTCGGCGATCAGTGTCGATTGGTGTGCCATCAGAAGTACCCCTCGCGCTTCTTCTTCTCCATCGAGCCCGCCTGGTCATGGTCGATGGCTCGGCCACTGCGCTCGCTGGTGCGGGTCAGCAGCATCTCCTGGATGATCTCGGGCAGGGTGTCGGCCTTCGACTCCACCGCGCCGGTCAGCGGGTAGCAACCCAGGGTGCGGAAACGCACCCAGCGTTCCTCCGGCACCTCGCCGGGAGCCAGCGGCAGGCGCTCGTCGTCGACCATCACCAGCATGCCGTCGCGTTCCACCACCGGCCGCGGCGCGGCGTAGTAGAGCGGCACGATGGGAATCTGCTCGAGGTAGATGTACTGCCAGATGTCCAGCTCGGTCCAGTTGGAGAGCGGGAAGGCGCGGATCGACTCGCCCTTGTTGACCCGAGCGTTGTACAGGTTCCACAGCTCCGGGCGCTGGCTCTTGGGGTCCCAGCGGTGGAACTTGTCGCGGAAGGAGAAGACCCGCTCCTTGGCGCGGCTGGCCTCTTCGTCGCGGCGAGCACCGCCGAAGGCGGCATCGAAACCGTACTTGTCCAGCGCCTGCTTGAGCGCCTGGGTCTTCATCACGTCGGTGTAACCGCTGGAGCCGTGATCGAAGGGGTTGATGCCGGCAGCCCGTCCCTCTTCGTTGATGTGCTCGATCAGCTCCATGCCCACCTCACCGGCCATACGGTCGCGGAAGGCGATCATCTCGCGGAACTTCCAGGTGGTGTTGATGTGCATCAGCGGGAACGGCGGCGGCCCGGGGAAGAAGGCCTTGCGCGCCAGATGCAGCATCACCGAGGAGTCCTTGCCGATGGAATAGAGCATTACCGGGTTGCGGAACTCGGCGGCCACCTCGCGGATGATGTGGATCGACTCGGCTTCCAGTTGCTGCAGGTGGGTCAGCCGGCGTGGCGACACGACGCTCTTGTCGGCCGCCTGGGATACCGGCTGTTGCTCGGGAGCTTTGAGACTGGTCATCGGCCCGGGTACCTCGCATGACGATGGGCAGTAAGAATCATGCGGACAGGGTAACGCCGGGTCGATAATAACGTAAAAGAATGATTACCTATCTTTTTAGATCAAAAACGAATCGAAGCTTTAGATATCGACGCGCTCGATCCAAGTCAGCCACTCGTCGCCGTGGATGTCGAACACCCGATAGCCCGGGCGTGATGCCTCGTCGATGGCGAAGTCGTCAGAGCCGGCCAGGAACTGGTCGGTGGTGGAGGGACAACCATAGACCGTCACCTCGCCCTGCTCTAGCGGCTGCCGACCGACGAAGGCCTGGTGCACGTGCCCGCAGAGAATGGCCTTGACCTGCGGAAAGGGCAGCAAGGCCTGCCACAGGGCATCGCTGTCCTTGAGTCCGATCCCGTCGAGCCAGGCCGAACCGACGGCAAGCGGCGGATGGTGCATGACCAGCAGCGTGGGGCGCTCTTCTTCCGCCAGCCGCTCGACCAATTGACCGATCTGCTCCTGCCCCAGCTCACCGTGAGCATGGCCCTTGACGCAGGTATCGGCGACCACGAGCCGCCAATCGCCCAGATCGATGTCATCGTGAATGGCCTTGAGATCCTTCATCAGCTCCTGGCGGTCGTGATTGCCACCCAGCCAGAACCAGGGACACTCCAGCGTCGATAGAACGCGATGGGCTTGTTCGTAGGAGGCTGCAGTCTCATCCTGGCTGATGTCGCCACTTACGATGACGATATCCGGACGCTCGGTCCGAATCGCTTCCACCACGGCTTCGAGCTGGCGCAGCGGAAAGCCGGCGCGGGAGCGGGCGTGGGGGTCGGCATGCAGGTGGCAGTCGGTGAGCTGAACCAGGCGCATCATCCCGGCAGTTCCGTCACATTGGTGGGATGGCCGTGCTCCAGGCCGTGAGCCAGCCACTCGCCGAGAAAGCGGTTGAGCTGCAGCTTCTCGTCAGGCTGGTACATGCGCACGTTGGGATAGCGATAGCGGCCGTTGAAGTGGCGCTCGCGCTGGAAGTCGGTGACTTCGGCCATGCGCACGTCGTGATAGAGGTGCACCCGCATGCGCGGCGGCTCGATGACGCCATCCATCAGGCTGCTCTGGCTGACCCGGGCAATGGTGGTATAGGGCGCCAGCTCGAGCACCGACAGCCACAGGGTGCCGAAGCGGCCGCGCCGCCCGGTCAGCTCCAGCTCGCGCGTCTCGCCCGCGCCAAGGTCACCCAGCAGCCGGATCAGGCGCAGGTAGTTGGCGCTGCATTCGCCCTGCAGGCCTTTCAGATCGGTGACATAGGCGGTTCTTGCCACGCTACCCCCTTGCTCGTAGAGATGCCCGTTCGGCCGCCAACCAGTAGAAGGCAACCAGGCACATGGCATTGTCGAGTCTTCCGGCCTGCAAGAGTTCCCAGGCCCGAATAAACGGTAACACGTGGACGCGGATGTCTTCATGTTCCTCGTCCAGGCCGTGCACACCGCCCAGCCCTTCGCAGTCGACCAAGCCACAGAACAGCGTGACCCGCTCCGTGCAGGCACCGGGACTAGGATAGTAGGTGTGCAGCTCGATCAGCTCATCGACCGTGCAGCCGGCTTCCTCCATGGCCTCGCGGCGTGCCACTTCGGCAGCGCTCTCGCCCGCTTCGACCAGCCCGGCGACGATTTCGAGCTTCCACGGCGATTCCGGATCGCCCAGTGCACCGGCGCGGATCTGCTCCACCAGTGCCACGCAGTCGCGCTCGACGTCGTAGAGCAGCACGCCCACGGCATCGTGCCGCACGTGCACTTCACGCGTCATCTCACGGCTCCAGCCGCCCTCGAACAGGCGATGACGCAAGTGCACCTCGTCGAGCCGGAAGAAGCCCCGATGCAGGCAGCGACGCTCGATCAGTTCGACATCGGCACCGCTGAAGGCGGGCAGGCGGGCGGCATCCCGGCCGCTATCGTGATTGTCGGTCATGCAGGCCTCCGAGTCTGCGAATGGCGACCATTATCGTGAGCGGAGCCGGGAATGCCAAGCGGTGCCTGCCGACGCCATGCGCTTCGCAGTCGAAGCGCATGGCGGGTGTCGGACTCGAAGCGATGGGAATCAGAGCTGGGAAAGAAGCGCCCTGGCCTGCTCGCGCAGCGCCTCGTCCGAGGCCTGACGATCCTCGCGGGCTGTGCCGTCTACGGCACGCTGCGCATGCTCGCGCGCCTCGTCCCGCCGGCCTTCGTCCTCGAGGAAGGTGGCGTAGTAGTAGTTGACGTCGATACCGTCGGGGCGAATCTGCAGCGCGCGCTGGAACATGCGCTCGGCGGTCGCGCTGTTGCCGAAGCCCACGGGGCGGCCCGGGGCACGGTCGTACAGTGCGCCCAGGGTGACGTAGGCCGAGCCGTTGCCGCCCTGGGGGTCGATCTCGATGGCACGCTCCAGCGCATCGCGGGCGGAACGCGCGCTGCCCAGCGCGCCCAGGCCACTGCGCTCACGGGCGTGCGAAGCCTCGATGATGCCGTACCAGATCAGCGGCTGCGCCTCGCCGGGATTGGCCTGAACCAGCCGCTCGGCTTCGTCGGACAGCGATTTCAGCGAATGACGGCGCTGTCCTTCCGCCCGCAGTGTGGTGATCTGCTCCCAGCGCTGCTTGAGCGCCTCGACTTCGCTCTCCCAGGCCTGGGCAGCTGTGAAGGGGGCGATCAGAAGCGCCGTGCCGAGGGCGGCGGCGAGTAGCTGGCGTCGAAACATGTCCAGACTCCTTTCTCGAATAAGGATTGTTGTTGGATCCCGGCGTGGAGCCGTCACTCAAAATGTAACGAACGTTTGAATGATACGCCAGCCCGAACGGCGAGATACTGTCGCGTTAGCGACGAATGGCGTATGTTGCCCTTCTCGCCACACGAAGGAGGCCGTGCATGAAGGGCCGCAACATGACGCGCTGGCGCGATCCCGCCAAGGATCCGCGCCAGGAACCCAGGAGCAATCTGATCACCGCCGAGGGGGCGGCGCGCCTGCGCGGCATTCTCGATCATCTCTCGCGGATCAAACGGCCGGAGCTCTCGGCCAAGGTGGGCGAAGCCGCGGCGCTGGGCGACCGCAGCGAGAACGCCGACTACACCTACAACAAGAAGGAGCTCAATCGGGTCATCGCGCGCATCCGCTACCTGACCAAGCGGCTCGACGAGCTGCAAGTGGTGGACCGCCTGCCGGCGGATACCGACAAGGTGTACTTCGGCGCCTTCGTCACCCTTGAGGACGAAGAGGGCGAAGAGATGCAGATCCGTATCGTCGGCCACGACGAGACCGACACCACCAAGCGCTGGATCAGCGTCGATGCCCCGCTGGCCAAGGCACTGCTGGGCAAGGCGCTGGACGATGAGGTCACGGTAAGGGCCCCGGCGGGCGATAGCGTCTACGTCATCACCGATATCGCCTATCGCACGCCGGGCAGTTGAGCTCAGGCTCTATCTGAAACGCCGGAATCAGTCTTCCAGCGCGTAATCCACTGTGGTCACTACCCGCACCCGCTTCACGTCCGGCGTGTAGCTGTCGAGATCCTCGATGGAGAAGTAACCTTGGGTGGCCTGGCGAATCTGCCCCACCCGACTGCCGGAGTCCTCGGCGAACTGCTGCGCGGCGCGGCGTGCGTCGGCGGTGGCCGCGGCGATCATCTCGGGCTTGATGGCATCGAGGCCGGTGAAAAGGTATTCGGTGCGGTATTCGTAGCTGGGTGAGAGCAGCACACCCTGGCGCACCAGCGCGGTGACCTCCGGCATTGCCGCCTTGACCCCCGCCACGTCCGGCGAGCGCAACAGCAGCGTAGCCTCACCGCGATAGCGCTCATCCGGGCGTTGGCCGCCATAGAGATTGCTGAACTGATCGGTGATACGCGGCGGCGTCACGCTGACGTGCTCGGGGTCGAAGCCGCGTTGGGCGAGAAAATCACGAATCGTCTGCTCATCGCGCGAGAGGATGCGCTCCAGCTCTCTTAGCGTATCGGCGCTGGCGCTGTAGTTGAACGGCCATAGCACCAAGTCCGCCGGCATCTCACGCTCGGCCAGACCGCGCACGGTCACGCTGCGCGATGACTGCTGCCAGACCTCGGCCGCCTGCCTGATGAAGCTGCCTCCCACGATCAACCCCACCGCCAACAGCACACCCAGAACCGCTGCACTGCGCAGATTCCCCGCCATGACCGAATCACTCAGTTGAAGGCTTAGCGCCTGAGCGCATGATAAACCCGAAATCTCCGGTCGTCGGCAACAATCTGGAAGCCGCCGAAAGCGCTTTCGAGCAGGTCGGGATAGGGCAGGAAGGCGTTGGCGACGAGCCAAAGCTCACCTTCCGGCTGCAAGTGCCCCGGCGCCTCGCGAATCAGGCGTCCGGCGGGACCGTAGTCGATACTCCGCTCCTGATGAAATGGCGGATTGCTGACGATGGCGGCAAAGCGACTCTCGCCGAGCGCCGAGTAGACGTCGCTGGCCAGAGCCTGCCCTTCCAGCCCATTGGCCGCCAGGGTGCGCCGGGTGGCCTCCACGGCGAAGGCGTTGACGTCCACCGCCGTCACGGCATGGCCGCGGCGAGCCAGCCAGGCGGCGAGAATGCCGTCGCCGCAGCCCATGTCGAGCACGTCGCGTGCCCTCTCGGGCCCCGGCAGCCCAGCCTCGAGCTGCTCGAGCAGCAGCTTGGTACCGGCATCCAGCTTGCCGTGGCCGAACACGCCGGGATGAGTGGCCAGAACCAGCCCCTCGGCCTCGAAGGTGGTCCAGGCCGCATCCGGGTCGATGCCGACGTCACCGAGGCGGGTCTCGAACAGGATGCAACGCCGCGCGCTGTCGAGCTTGCGACAGCCCAGCCCCAGCGCCGCCAGCACCTTGAGCACCCGCTTGATACCGCCCTGATTCTCACCCACCAGTTGTAGGCGCGTGCCCGATGGCAGGTTGGCGCACAGCCACAGCAGCCACCACTCACCCAAGGCATGAGCCTTGGGCCAGAACAGCACCGCCCCGGGGGGCTCGCCGACGGCGCCGGCATCGAACGGCGAGAAAGCCTCACGGCCATGCTCCCGCCAGGCCTCGAGCACGCCATGATCGGCGCTGACGGTGCTGCCCTGCCCCTGCTCGAGCCACGCATCCCGGGGTGGGGCCACCCACAGCCAGCCGCTATAGTCGCCGTCCTGACGCTCGAGCAACTGGCATACCGGCGTTTGCGCACTCATCGGGGGGTCTCCTCGGGCGAGCGTCTGTCGTGGACCAGCGTATAGAGCAGGTAGCGTCCCAGCCGCCAGTGCGGTTCGGCCTGGCAGTAGCGGCGCTCCAGCTCCACCAGGCGCTGCCAGTCGTCCTCGTTGGCCGGCGGGTGGCGCAGGTAGTCGTGAAAGACACGAATGCCCGCCACCGAGCGAATCGCCAGACCGCATTCGCGGCTCCAGGCGGCGACCTGCTCATGGCGCAACGGCGAGATGGGAGTCAGACGCTGACGCTTGCCGGTGCCCTCCAGGCGGTCGTCCAGCGCTTTCTGCAGATTGCCCTTCACTACGTTGGAGAAGCGCAGCGCATCGCGGTTGAACACCATCAGCGACAGCTGGCCACCGGGAGCGAGGCGCTGCGCCAGGGTGGCAAAGGCCGCGTGGGGATCATTGAGCCACTCCAGCACGGCGTGACAGGCGATCAGCGGCCAGGGACCGGCGGCATGTTCAGGAAGCGCCTGTAGCGGCGCCTGCACGAAGCTCACCGGCAGGCCGTCTAGGTTCTGGCGAGCCTGGTCGAGCATGTCCCCCGCCGGCTCCAGCAGAATCACCGCATGGCCGCGCCGGGCAAACCAGGCGGATAGCTGACCCAGACCGCCGCCCACGTCCAGCAGTGGCTGGCCGTCGAGTACGAGCATGCGCGGCAGCAGCTCGTCGAGCAGGGCCAGACGCAGCTCACCGCGCGGGCCACCGTAGAGGCTGCCGGCGAACTTGTCGGCCAAGCCGTCGAAATGGCGGTCACCGGCTGGCGAAAGAGGGGCGAAGTCTGGCATTTCCTGACCTGATGCTGGGCATGTGGCGCGCATTCTACCCGTCCTGTGTCACCCTGGGCAGATGCCGCTGCCACTGCACCTCGGCCTCGACCTGGGCCGCCAGCGCCAGCAGGCGACGCTCGTCGCCCATGGGGCCCACCGCCTGCACTCCGACGGGCAAACCCTCCGGGGTGACGTGCAGCGGCAGCGACATGGCCGGCTGGCCGGTGAGGTTGGCCAGTTGGGTATAGGGCGTGCGGGACAGGGCGTCACGCGCCAGCTGACCGAGCATGCCCGCCTTGAGCGCCAGCTTGGGCAACCCGGGGATGGCCAGCAGAGCCATCAGGCGCTGCTGCCATGTCGGTGGGTAAAGTTCGCCCAGGCGCGGCGCAGGTGCCGCCGTAACGGGCATCAGCAGCACATCAAAGCGGCGGTGGAACGCCCCCATGGCACGCGCCGCGGCATTCCAGTCGCGCTTGGCCAGTTCATAATCGCGTACCGGCAGGTGGTTGCCCAGACGGGCGATCGCCCGGGTCGAGGGCTCGATGTCCAGGCGTGACACGGGCACGCCGGTTTCGCGGGAGATCCAGGCCAGGTCGGCGGTAACATGCCCCAGATAGAGCGTCAGGTAGGCGTTGGCCAGGCGCTCGCCGTCGACGGGAGGATCGGCCCACTCCACATGATGGCCGAGCCCCTCCAGGGTTCGCGCCGCCCCTTCCACCGCCAGGCGCACTTCGGGATCGAGCCGGGTGCCCAACGGCTTGCTCAGCGGCTCGCCCAGCGAGATAGCGATACGCAGCGGCTCGGGCGGACGCTCCAGCGCAGCGAGAAAACCCCGTTCACGGGGTACCGGGTAGGGCCCGCCCTCGTCCATGCCGTTGATCGCCTCGAGCAGCGCAGCGCTGTCGCGCACCGAGCGGGTCACGGCGTGCTCTACCACCGCACCCCGCCACACCTCACCATGCAGTGGCCCCTGCGGCACGCGGCCGCGCGAGGGCTTGAGACCGAACAGCCCACAGTAGGCCGCGGGAATACGGATCGAGCCGCCACCGTCGCCGGCCATCGCCAGCGGTACCAGCCCGCCGGCCACCGCCACCGCCGCCCCGCCGCTGGAGCCGCCAGGGGAGTGCCGGGGATTCCACGGATTGACAGGATGAGGAAAGGCATGGGGCTCGGTGATGCCCATCAACCCCAGCTCGGGGGTGGCGGTCTGCCCCAGGATGGCCAGCCCGGCCTCCCGTACGCGGGTGACCAGCGCCGACTCCACCGGCGCCTTCCACTCGGCCAGGGACGCGCTGCCGAAGGCCAGCGGCTCGCCTTCCAGCGCCATCAGCAGATCCTTGGTCAGGGTAGGCACGCCCGCCAGCGGGGCTGCGAGGTCGATGCCCTCCGCCTCGCTCCTGGCGCGTTCGAAGCGTGTCCGCACCAGCGCCCGGAGATGCGGGTTGTCGCGCTCGATGGCCGCACAGGCGGCATCGAACACCTCGCCCCGGCTCACTTCACCACGCCGGATCAACTCGGCCAGCCCCATGCCATCGTGGCGCCGATACTCTTCGATATCCATCCGCTTTCCCTGCCACCCAGTGTCGCTCGATAATGGCGGCTCGGCGCCATTCTTGGCAACCGCACCCAAGTGGGCGGTTTAACTTGCTCACTCAAGCCCTTATAATGCGCAGCCGTGCTGCCCCCATAGCTCAGCTGGATAGAGCGTCCCCCTCCTAAGGGGAAGGTCTCAGGTTCGAATCCTGATGGGGGCGCCAGTCTTCTGATCGTTCAGGCCATGCTGCTCGTTCAAGCCCCCTTCCGTCCTTGCAGATGCAAGTAGAGGGGATCGAATTCTCCGGCTTCCTTCAATTTCTCCCAGTCAGGTACGCTAACCTGGGTCTTCTCTATCTGGATCAGGCCGTCGGCTCGAAGCGCCTGCAGCGTGCGGCTGACGTGCACGGCACTGATGCCCAGCGCATCCGCCAGCTTCTCCTGTGTAATCGGCCATTGGAAAGACCATTTTTCCACCAGCCCCACAGCCTTAAGACGCATCAGTATCTCGCACACCAAGTGAGCCATGCGGGTATAGGCATCACGCTGGCCGACGTTTAGCAGCCACTCCCGATAGATCGAAGCGTCAACCAGCGTCTCGCGCCAGAACGCGGCTGTCAGGCGTGGGTTTTGATCGCATAGACGACGCAAGTCCTCGTGCTGGATGAACCCCACCGTACAGGCGCTGATTGAAGCAATGCTCATATCCATGACCGCCAGGTGCAGACTCTGCAGGTCCGGCATGTCGCCGGGAACGTGCAAAGCCATGATCTGGCGTTTGCCCAGATGACTCAGCTTGTAGGCACAGGTAAAGCCTTCCAGAATCAGGCAGCTCTGAGCAGGACGCTCGCCTATGCCGACGATTTCCCGGTCGGCCTTGAGGGCCTTGACCAGTATCGGCAGATGCCGGAGCGCACCTATCTCTTCATCGGAGAGGGGGAAAATACTATCCAGCTTGCGGATCATCAGTTCGTTGGGTTGGTGCGGCTCGACGTTCATATCGACACTCTAGGATAAAGGCTGATCAGTGCCTTCACCCTAGGCCCTTTACTCGCTGCTAGCGAAGCAACAATCCGCCGTATCCGTGAGGGCCTCCCTCTTGTGGCGACAAGGCAACTATTCTTAACAATTAAATTGGCACAGTCAGGAGCAGTTGTGGCATCTTGTACAAGGTGTGTTGAGGAAGACCATTTAACTGCATGAGCATCAGGCAGGAGGCCAGAATGTTTCAGCGTTCAAGGAAAGTGGTGTGTCCCGAATGCAGCGGCAGCAATTTCTGGAACGGCAACCCGAAGCCAACGGACGTGCTTCAGTGCCGCTATTGCCAGACAGCCATTGCGACATACGAGGAGTACGTGCGCGTCGCCGCCAAGCAGGAAGCCGAGCGACTGCTGGCGGAATTCGTCGAAACCGACGTCTCGCGTGACCTCGCCCACCTCAAGGCCGTACTGGCCCAACCGGGAGAGCGAGCCAGCGCCTGACGCACAGTTCTGCGGAACATAGTACTTCGGAAAACGGCCGCCTTCGGGTGGCCGTTTTCGTTGGGTGGCGAAAAAGCGCCCCGCCTCCCCTCGTTGCTGCCGCCCGTGCCATGGTTTGTTATGCTTTCCGGGCGCCCTTAGTGTATTGAATGCTCACAAGAAATGTGACGTTATAACGTAAAGATCCGACTCCCAGGACCAGCCCATGACCTCCTCTCCCATCTCGGGTACCGACTCCCCTATCTTCCAAGCCATCGAGACGCTGCAAGGTGAGTTGCCCTGGGGCAGCTTCCTCGATGCCGGCACCGGGCGGAAGTCGATCGAGTGGGTCAGCGCCCTGCCCACGGAGCGCTGGACCGCCATCACCGCTTCTCGCTCCATGGCCAATGCCACCTCGGAGGCGGCCGGTGCGGCCCGGCGCGCTCAGGACCGCATACTGGTCGCCAACTGGATGGAAGAGCACCTGCTCTATGGCGAACGCTTCGACACCGTGCTGCTGGACTACTTCATCGGCGCCATCGAGGGATTCGCTCCCTACTGGCAGGAACAGGTGCTGCACCGCATCCGCCCGCATGTCGGCCAGCGGCTCTATATCGTGGGCACCGAGCCCTACGTACTGGATGCACCTCCCACCGAGGCCGGACGCATCGTGCGCCGAATTGGACGGCTGCGGGACGCCTGCCTGCTGATCGGCGGTGGACGGCCCTATCGTGAATATCCGGCGGCATGGGTCCAGCGCCAGCTCGGCCTGGCCGGCTTCCGCACCATGGACGTACGCATCTTTCCGATTCGCTATCGCGAGCGCTTCGTCAACACCCAGCTCGACCTGTGCCTGCGCCAGCTCGACGGCTTCAACGACCCGGTACTCGCCGACGCCATGCGCGCCCACGTGGAGCGGCTACGCGAGGAAGCACTGCCCCTCGCCCGCAGCGAGGCCGGGCTGCCCTGCGGCGCCGACTACGTGATTGCGGCGGAGCCCATGGAGGAGCGCCTTCCTGCTAGCCCGGGCGATACGGAGTGACGAACCGGAACTACAGCAGCTGACAGGCTTGCTCGAAGCTGAGCCGCGGGCCGCGCGGATGCAGCTTGGCCGTATCGCCGTATCCCAGATTGCACAGGAAGTTGCTGCGGTAGTTGGGGTAACGCTCGGCGAAGAACAGCCCGTCGACCATGTCGTTGTCGAAGCCGGATAGCGGCCCCACGTCGAGCCCCAGCGCCCGGGCGGCGAGAATGAAGTAACCGCCCTGCAGGCTGGCGTTGCGAAACGCGGTCTCCTCCCGATAGGGCTCGTCGCCAACGAACCAGGCTCTGACATCCACATGGGGAAAGAGCTCCGGCAGGTGGTCGTGGAAGCGCCGGTCGTAGGCCAGAATGGCCGTGACCGGCGCCTCCTCCACCTTGCGCCGGTTGCCCTCCTTCAGCGCGGGCATCAACTTCTCCTTTGCCTGCCGGGTGCGCAGGAACAGGATGCGCAGCGGATTGCAGTTGACGCTGGTCGGCGCCATCTTCACGAGGTCGTAGAGTTCGCGCAGGGTAGCGTCGTCCACGGAGCGATCCTGCCAGTAGGCGTGGCTTCTCGCCTCGTGGAACAACTGGTCCAGCACCGGCTGGCTCAAGACGCCTGAAGTCATGAATTCTCTCCCTTGTCGTCGATCTTTGCGGTTCAGTAGCGATAGGCCAGATAAGTGGAAAGCACGGGGAACAGCGTGAGGACGAACAGCACTACCAGCATCGCGACGAAGAACGGCACCACGCCCTTGAAGATCTCCTTGACCGGCACGCTGCGGTCGTTCAGCGCCGCGTTCACCGTATAGACCGAGATGCCGAACGGCGGAGTGATGAGGCCGATTTCCACCGCCACTACTGTGATGACGCCGAACCAGATCAGGTCCATGCCGAAGAACTGGGCGATGGGCAGCACGATGGGCAACACGATCAGCATGATCGACACCGAATCGATGATGCAGCCCATCAGGATCACCACCAGCAGGTAGAGAAACAGGAAGTGATAGGCGGTCAGCTCCATGGCCGTGACCCACTGGGCGATGGCCATCGGCAGCCCGGTCAGCGCCAGCATGCGGCTGTAGAGCGAAGCGGCAAGAATCAGGAACAGGATCGACACCGCCACGTGCCCGGTCTCGCCCAGCACCTGGTAGAACTTGGCCGGGCTCAGGCGGCGCTTGAGCAGCGCCAGCAGCAGCGCGCCGCAGGCGCCCACGCCGCCCGCCTCGGTCGGCGTGAAGAAACCGCTGTAGAGACCACCCAGTACCAGCACCATCAGCGCCAGGATGGGTACCAGCTTGAATGCCAGCGCCAGGCCCGACTCCGCTTCGCCCGCGGTGACCGCTGACGGTGCGCTTGCCGCCCCTTGCATCATGAAGCCGGGACGCAGGTAGGCGAGCAGCAGGATCGTGATGCAGAAGGTCGCCGCCAGCAGAATGCCCGGAATGATGCCGGCGATGAACATGCGCCCCACCGACTGCTCGGCCAGCACGCCGTAGACGATCATCAACAGCGAAGGGGGGATCAGCATGCCCAGCACCGAGCTGCCCGCCACCACCCCCACCGAGAACTTGGGCGTATAGCCATGCCGGCGCATCTCCGGCACCGCCACCTTGGTGAACACCGCCGCCGAAGCCACGCTGATACCGGTGATCGAGGCGAAGATGCCGTTGGCGCCGACGGTGGCTACCCCCAGCCCACCGCGAATCCGGCGGGTCAGCCATTGAAAGACGTCGAAGGTGTCCCGCCCTACTCCCGAGATCACCACCAGCAGCCCCATCAGCACGAACAGCGGCACCACGCCGTAGAGGTAGCTGCTGAGCGAGTCGTTGGCCGCCGCGGCCACCATGCGCGTGGCCAGCTCCGGGTTGCGCAGGGTCGAGATGGCCAGGAAGGAGACCAGCATCAAGGCGATGCTGATGTGCATGCCGAAGTAGATCAGCGCCAGCATCATGACCACCGCCACGATGCCGATTTCGATACCGCTCATGGCCGATCCTCCTCGGCGTCAGGCGCCCCGCCCTTGACCGTCCACACCAGCGCCTGGAGCGCCAGCAGCAGGTACTGCAGCAGCGTGATGGCCGCACAGGCGATCACCACCAGACGGATGGGCCAGACGGGAAAGGTGAACACACCTTCCACGCCCATGAACTGGTTGCGCTCCCAGGCGCGCAGGAAGGTCGGCAGCGTGCCCTGGTAGATCACCATCAGCATGTAGGCACCGGCCAGGTAGAACAGGGTCTGCAAACCGTGGCCAAGGCGCGGGTGACGCTCGGTGAACCCCTGAATGAAGATGTCGGCCTGGGCCATGCGGCCGTGGCGCAACGTGCTGGGCAGCTGCAGGAACACGATCATGACGATGGAGGCCGCCACCAGCTCCGCCACCCCCGCAATGGGCTTGTTGAGCAGATTGCGCGACAGCACGTCCACCACGATCATCGCCATGATCGAGAAGATCAGCAGCGAACCCACCGCGTTGAGGCCGTCCACCAGGTAGCCGAACAGGCTGTTGTGACGGCCGCCGCCGAGCCGGCGCCCCAGCACCAGCGTCTTGAAGGAAAAGGTCATTGCCACGACTCCTCAGGCCCGGCCGGCGATGCCGGCCGGGCATTGCCGATCAGTTGCGGTCCCAGGCCAGTTCCGGCTCGTGACCGCGCTCGCGCATGGCATCCATGTAGGTGCTGAGGAGTTCGCGGGCCGGCAGGCCCCGGCCTTCGTTGCGCTCGACCCACTGCTGCGCCAGGCCAGGCATGCCGTCGATCCACTGCTGACGCTCCTCGTCGGAGAGTGCCTGGACCTGCACCGGCGTGCTCTGGTCGGCACCCAGCTCGACCATTCGCTCCAGTGAACTCTCGTAGCGCTCGGCCAGGTCGCGGCCGTGGGCACGGGTGTAGGCCTCGCCCGCCTCCATCAGCGCCTGCTGCACCGGCTCGGGCAGGCCGTCCCAGGTGAACTGGTTGATGGCGAGCCCGCCCGAGAACACCACACCCAGGTTCACCTGGGTGACGTAAGGCGCCACTTCGTAGATGCGCGCCGGCAGGTTGCCGGTGGCGAGCCCCACCACACCCTGGGAGACACCGGTCTGGATGTCGGTGTAATAGCTCGCCAGGGTGCCGTCCACGGGCACCGCACCCACCGGCTCGAGCCATACGCCGAGCACGCCGGGGGCGGAGATGCGCGCCCCTTCCAGGTCATCGAGGCTCTCCACCGGGAAGTTGGTGTAGATGTCATAGGTGTCCGAGGCGGTGGCGCCGAGGAACACCAGGTCGTGGTCCTCCCACTCGGCGCGGAACTCCGGCACCGAGCGCACCAGGTCGTTCATCACGTCGAGCATCAGCTCGGGGTCGCTGGTGGTGAACGGCGTATAGGCGCTGATCTGGGCCAGCGGCATACGTGAGGGCTCCAGGTAGCTGAACACCCAGCCGATGTCGGCGATGCCGTCCTGAATCGAGGTGAGGGTGGCGTTGGTGCCGTAGAGCTGACCGGCATAGGCTTCGGTCCAGCGCACCTCGTATTCGCCCTCTTCCGCCAGGATCTCGTTGACCTTGGGGATGAAGACCTGGGGAATCATGCCCACCCAGGGAATGGTGGTCGGGTGGCTGGAGCCCACGGTCAGGTTGATCGTTTCCACTGCGGAAGCGCTGGCGGGAAGCAGTGCGGCGGCCAGCGTCGCGGCAGTGAGAGTTTTGAGGGGGAAGACAGTCGATGACTTGATGGTGTTGTGCTTTGGATGTGTCATGTTGGCGTCTCGTATTGGCTTGTTGTTATGGAAACCGGATATGGAAACCGGTTATGGCAACTGGTTATTGCCACTGGTTACGGCAACGACGCTTCAGCGTGCGGGCATCACGAATCGATGGGCGATGCCGGCAGACGCGAAACGCCGGGCGACAGGTCGAAATCCACTTCCAGCGTGCAGTAGCGGCCACGCACGTCGGGGTCGGGCGCCCGGCCGTCGTCGTGGATGGGGAACTCCATGGCCAGGTCGGCGCTGGTGACGCCGAACACGCAGTCCGATTCGAGGAAGGGGTCGTCCTTGGGGAAGATCTGCGTCACCAGCGTCTGGTGGCCCTCGGCCGAAACGGTGAAGTGCAGATGCGCGGCGCGGAACGGATGGCGGCTCTGCGCCTTGAGCATTTCGCCGACGATGCCGTGGGTCGGAATCGGGTAGCTGGCCGGGCGAATGGTGCGGAAGTGGTAGCGCCCATCGGCGTCGGTGCGAAACTTGCCGCGCAGGTTGAGGTACGGCTGGGAGTCGTCCTGGTTCTCGTAGAGCCCCTCCGGCGAGGCGTGCCACACCTCCACCAGCGCGCCCGGCAGCGGCTTGCCGTCGCGGCTCGTCACCCGGCCGGAGACGAACAGCGGAATGTCGCTCTCCTTCGGCGTATCGCGGGAGATGTTGAAGCCGAGCGGGTACTCCGGATCCTTGCGGCTGTAGAAGGGCCCCAGCAGGGCCGGCGAGATCTGCTCCGGCGTGCGCGCCTGATTGAGGATCATCACCAGGGTGGAGAAGCCCAGGGCGTCGGACATCACCATGGTTTCGTTGTGGCGGTCGCGGGTGAGGTGGCCGAGCCGGGTCACGGCGTTGATCGCGGCCATGAACTCCTCTTCGTTCAGCTTCACCTCGCGGCCGAAGGCGTGCAGATGCTTCACCAGCGCGGTGAGTATCTCGCGCAGCCGGTCGTCCTTGGTATGGCTCATCGCCTTGAGCACGATCTCGGTGATGTCGTCCGGGGTCTGCGGAATGCCGTGTGGAACGATCTCGTCTTGGTTGGGCAATTCGAACATGACTGGGCTCCTGTTCGGCCTGGGCTGGCAGCGCCCGCCCGGCCTGATGATTGTCGTTGTGTCATGGTGCCACTGCGCCGCGCGCTGGCTTCAACGTTGGCGGCGCTTCACTTCTGCCAGAATTTCGTCACGGTGTTCGTCCAGTACCGGCGGCGCCGTCACCTCCAATGGCTTCACGCCGTCGTAGGAGACCGGCGAACGCAGGGTGCGGAAGGTGCCCACCGTGGGGTGCTCGGTGCTCACCTCCAGCTGCAGATGCTTGACCTGAGGATCCTCGAGCACCTCGTCGGTGTCGTACATGGGGGCGTGGGGCACGTCCTCGGCTTCCAGACGGCGGCACCATTCGTCACGCGCTCGGCGCTTGAAGACACCCTTGAGCACCTCGATCATCTGCTCCTGGTTGTCGATGCGCCCCTCACGGGTAGCGAAGCGTTCGTCCTGCAGCAGTTCGGGGTACTCCATGGCGTTGGCCAGCCCCTGCCAGAACTTCTCCGGCGAGGACATGTGCAGTGCCACCCACTTGCCGTCGGCGCACTGCATCACGTACGACTGCGACACCTGTGGCCGGCTGTAGGGCCCCATGATCTCGTTCTCGGAGAGATAGTGGGTGAAGGCGTCGAGGTTGAAGTGACACATCGCCTCCAACATGGAGACGTCGACCCGACGCCCTTGGCCGGTACGGCCACGCTCCACCAGTGCGCCGAGAATACCGTAGGCGGCGTAGAAGCCCGACAGCGCATCGGCCATGGCCGGCCCCACCACCCGTGGGTTCTCGGGATTCACCAGCAGCTTGAGAAAACCACTGGCGGCCTGAGCCACGGTGTCGTAGCTGGGGCGCCCGGCGTAGGGGCCGTCGTTGCCGAAACCGCTGATGGCGCAGTAGATCAGCCGCGGGTTGAGCTCGCGCAGGCGCTCTTCACCCGCCCCCAGCCGCTCGGCGGTACCGGGGCGGAAGTTCTGGATGTAGACGTCGGCATCGCGGATCAGCGCATCGAAGGTGGCGAGATCCTCCGGCTCCTTGGTGTTGAGGGCGATGCTGCGCTTGTTGCGGTTGTAGGTCTGATAGTGGGGGCTGTAAAGCCCGCCCTTGAAAGCGCGGAAGGGGTCGCCCTTGCCGGGCATTTCGACCTTGATCACGTTGGCGCCCAGGTCGCCCAGCAGCATGCCGGCGGCGGGTCCGGTGATGAAGGTGCCCTGTTCGATGACGGTAATGCCTTCGAGTACCTTGCTCATGACTGCCCCCCTTCCTGGGTGAAGCCCGGCGGAACCTCGCCGGTGTACTCGACCCGCTGGGCCGCCTGATAGGAGAGCGCGAAGCCGCAGGGCTGCTCGGACTCCTCCAGCAGATGGGCGATCAGCCCGGCGGTGCGTGCCAACAGCGGCACACCGCGCAGCGCCTTGAGCGGAAAGCCCGCCCCCAGCAGCACGGCGGGAATGGCAGCGGAGACGTTGAGCTTGAGCTCCTTGCCGACGATGCCGGGAATGGCCCGCTCCACGGCTTCGGCGATCTCCACGTAGCGCAGCTCGGCGCCCGCCTCCCGCGCCACGCCGAACAGCGCCTCGACGCGAGGGTCGCGGGCCTTGTGCAGCGGGTGTCCGTAGCCGGGAATCGCTTCGCGGCGGGCGCGACGCTGACTGACGACATCGTGCACGGCACTTTCCAGGGACTTGCCCCCGTCGATCTCACCGGCGATTTCGGCAAACAGCTCCCCCGCCGCCTGAGAGGCACCGAGGATCACCGAGCCGCAGCCCAGCAGCCCCGCCGCCACCGCACCCTGCAGCGCCTCGGGGGCGGCGGCATAGGTCATGCGACTGGCCTGCACGCTGGGTACCAGGCCGTGTTCGGCGATGGCCACCAGGGTGGCGTCCAGCACCCGGCGGCGCACGTCGCTCACCGGCTCGCCGTCGAGCAGCATCAGGAAATAGTCAGTGAAGGTTGTGTGGCCGATCAGCTCGGCGCTGAGGTCCTTGCCGCGCACCACGATGGTGTCGGCGTTGGAGGTACTGATGGCGGTTCTTGGAATTGTCTCGCGCCCGATCTTCATGCTTTGGCTCCGCGTGGCAGATGCGAGCGAGTCATGCCGGAGCGGCACCCACGCTCGTGATGTGTAACGCTTGTGTTGGAACACCATAAGACGCCATCACGATGGACAAAAATGATAAATTTACATAAAAATGATTGATGTCATCGATTGATGATGCCACGACAAGCGGAGCTTGCATGGAACTTCGCCACATCCGGTACTTTCTGGCCATTGCGGAGACGCTCAACTTCACCCGGGCCGCCGAGAAGGTGCACGTCACCCAGTCGACGCTCTCCCACCAGATCCGTCAGTTGGAAGAGGAGCTGGGCCAGCCGCTGTTCGCACGTATCGGCAAGCGGGTGACGCTCACCGAGGCGGGCCAGAGCTTTCACGAGCACGTGGTGCCTATCCTGCGCCAGGTCGATCAGGCCGTGGGCGCCTTGAAGGAAGCCCCCGACGACCTGAGCGGCGAGCTGCGCATCGCCGCCACCCACAGCTTCAACGTGCAGTTGATTCCACTTTGCCTCTCGCGCTTCATGCAGCGTCTGCCGCGGATGAAGGTGGTGGTCGAGGAGCTTTCGGGGGATCGGATCAGCGAGGGGCTGGTCGACGGCAGCCTGGACCTGGGCATCTCCTATCGTCCGGCCATACCCCGCGGCTTGCGCTTCGAGCCGCTCTACAACGAGGAGCTCAAGCTGATCGTGGCCAGCGACCATGCACTGGCCCGGCGCAAGCGGCTGCGCATGGTCGAGCTGAATGGCGCGCGCATGACACTGCTGGCACCGCACTTCTCGACCCGCCAGATGCTCGACGAGTGCTTCGCCGCTGCCGGCGCCCGCCCGCAGATCGTTGCCGAGCTCAATGCCATCTCCCCCATGATCGAACTGGTGCGACGCACCGATCTATGCAGCATCGTGGCGGAGAATGCGCTGGGCAACGAGCCCGGGGTGAAAGCCATCCCGCTGGAGAGCCCCACGCCGGTACGCACCCCGGGCCTGCTGTGGTCGCAGCAGGCCCAGCGCTCCCCCGCCAGCCGCTTCATGGCCGAAACGATTCGTCAGGTAGTGATGCAAGGGCCGCTGGTTCGTCGCTAGCTTTCAGGCAAGCTGCCAGCGCCGCTCACTCACGGGCACAGCGCATGGTACGAACGTTCATGTCAGTGGCGACCCTCTTCCTCGGAGAAGAGCAGACTGCCGGCTTTCAGCGCCTGCTCGAGCCGCTCGCGGGGCATGGGGCGTGCCAGCAGGAAGCCCTGGAAGAGCTGGCAGCCGTAGCGTTTCAACAGGCCGAGCTGCTGCTCGGTTTCGACGCCCTCGGCGACCACGGTCAGCCCCAGATGGTGGGCCATGGAGACGATGGCCTGGACGATGGATGCATCGTCCAGGTTCTCGGTCACTTCCTTGATGAAGCTACGGTCGATCTTGATCTTGCTGATGGGAAGATGCTTCAGGTAGTTCAAGCTGGAGAAGCCGGTACCGAAGTCGTCGATGGAGACATCGACCCCCATGTCACGCAGCGCATGAAGGATGTCGACCGCATCTCCCGCATCCTTCAACAGCACGCCTTCGGTCAGCTCCAGCTCCAGCCGGCTGGCCGGAAGCGCGGTCGCAGCCAATATCTCCCTGAGCGCTTCCAGAAAACCGGCTCGGTGAAACTGCATCGGTGAAAGGTTGACCGCCACCTTGAACTCACCGTAGCCTCGCGCACCCAGCCACTCCATGTCGAGGCAGGCACGCTCGAGTACCCAGCGACCGATCGCCATGATCTGGCCGGTCTTCTCGGCCAAGGGGATGAATTCCGCCGGTGACACGAAGCCTCGGTCGGGGTGAGGCCAGCGCAGCAGCGCTTCCACACAGACGATCTCGCCGGCCTGGTCGCATAGCGGCTGGTAGTGGAGCTCGAGCCGATTGCCGTCGATGGCATCCTGAAGTTCGTTGCGCAAGGCGAGACGCTCGTTGACACGCAAGGTGATGTCACGGGTGAACCACTGGTAAGCGTTACGCCCCTGCTGCTTGGCCAGGTACATCGCCATGTCCGCCTGCTGAATCAGCTCCATGGGTTGAACGGTGGTCTCGTCACTGATGGCAATGCCGATACTGGCCGACAGATGAAGCTCGTGATGCTCGATGCCGTACGGCAGAGCCACGAGCCGCAGCAGGCTCTCCGCCATGTCTGCCTGCTCTTGCAAGGTGGCGCCCGGCATCAGCACCACGAACTCGTCCCCACCCAGGCGCCCCACGGTATCGCCAGGCCCCATGGCAGCGCAGAGTCGGCCGGCCACCTCGATCAGTACCTGGTCGCCGATGGCATGGCCCAGGCTGTCGTTGATCGGCTTGAAGTCGTCCAGGTCGACGAAAAGCACGGCCAGGTTGCGGCCCTGGCGCTGCGCCATGGCGAAGGAGACATTCAGCCGCTCCTCCAGCAGCGAGCGGTTGGCCAGGCCGGTCAAGGCATCGTGACTGGCACTGTGAGCGAGACGCTCCTCGTAGGCATGACGTTCGGACACATCTCGCAGTTCGCCGACGAAGTGCGTTACACCACCGTCTCCATCGAGCACCGGCGACACGTAGAGCGCGTTCCAGAAGGTGCTGCCATCCTTGCGATAGTTGAGCAGCGTGACGTGGCAATCGCGTCGTTCGACCACGCAGCGGCGCAGCCATGCCACCGCATCGGGTTCGGTTTCCACTCCCTGCAGCATGCGACAGTTGCGGCCCAGCACCTCCTCCTCCCGGTAGCCGGTCAGGGCCAGAAAGGCCTCGTTCACGTAGCTGATGGGAAGATCGTGCTGGCTGGCATCGGTAATCACGATGCCGTTGATGCTGGCCTGGACGCTGCGTTCCAGCACGCGCAGGCGGGTCTCGTTGCGGTGCTGTTCGGTCACGTCCTTGGCAATGCCGAAGACCCCCTGGGCAACGCCCTCCACCAGGATCGGCAGAAGAGTCACATAGAGCATTCGCGTCTCACCGGCCTGGTCGAGGATGGTGACCTCATGGCGCAGCGCGTTACCCTTCAACGCCTCGTCGATACTCTGCTGAATGCGCTCGCGCTCGCCGGGTGGGCTGAGCTGGGAAAAATGCATGCCGACGACCCGCTCCACGGGCAGGCCGGTGATGGCGGCAAAGGTCGGGTTGGCGGTAGCGATGATGCCCTTGGGATCGACGGAGAACACCCCATCCGGGTTATAGGCGAAGAGGGAGCGGTAGCGCTGCTCGCTCTCCCATAGCGAGCGCCGATCCCTATTTCGCTGATGAGCCAGTCCCAGACTGAATGCCATGAGATAGCTGAGCAGGAGTCCGGCGAGAGCGACTCCGCCGGGTATCAACCCGGCCTCGAGCATGTCGCTGACCGAGTCGGGATAGAGCTCCAGCGTCAGCTCGACGCCGCCGGGCAGCTCGATGGTGCGCTGGGCCATGAGCGGGTAGCTCAACTCACTCGGCGTACGTCCGGGTACCCGCATGTCGAGCAGCAGGGTTCCCTCGCGCAGCACGCGCAGCTTGTAGGTCCCCAACTGGACACGCAGCGCCTCTTCGAACAGCACCGCCAGATCCATGCTGCCCAGCAACTGCTGCGTCGACGCCAGCGGTACCGCCGTCAGCACTCTACCGCTCTGCTCCGGGCCGGTGGCCAGCAGACGTGGCTGGGTGGCGTCGAGCTGCAGCCATGCCTCGACCCCGGGCTCATTCGGCTGCGCCTCCAGCCACTGCCCTGCTGCTGCATGGCGAGCGTTCAGCCATCTCCACTCCCCCCGATCCCACAAGCCGACAGCCTGCATGCCGGGAGCATCGCTCAAGTAACGCTCTACAAGGTACTCGCGCATCGCCTCGTCGTGCCGCACAGCCGGGCCGTCCAGGCGCTCGGCCATGTATTTCGCCAGGAGAAGCTGCGCGGCCATGACCTGTTCGGCGTTGTATTGCAGGTTGTCCAACAGGTGGCCGGCTTGCAGCCGCTTGTTCTCCTGGTACTGCCAGTTCAACAGGTACCAGACCGTACAGCTCAGCAAGACCCCGAAGAGACCACAGGCCAGCGCCAGCCGGCCCAGACGCGGCTGCGGACGCTCGACGCTCGCTACCATGCACAGCATCGATATGCCCAGCAGCAGAGCCAGAACGGTTCCCAGCAGAGGTGAAGAGGCGTTGTTCAGCGTCCAGGCTATCTCACCACCCGGCAGGAACAGCCGGAGCAATGCCAGCAGGCTACTACTCAGTAACAGGATACCCACGCCGGCCCACAGCCCGCGCGAGAAGCGCCGGCCCACACCAAGCAACAGACAGAGCGCCACCAGCAACAGCATGGCCGACGCCAGAGAGCCCATGCGCACATCGCCCGTCAGCCACGACACCCCCACCTCGCGGCCGCCTGCCAAGGTGTTGTGCACCAACAGGTAAGTGACGTGAGCAAGCAGGATGAAAGCACTGAAGCGGCGCAGCAACGACCAGCGCAGCATGAGTGCCAGCAGACCGCAGCCCACCATCAGCACCGCCAGTGCATTGTCGGGCAGCAGTACGCCACGCAGTGGGTAAACGATGTCCAGCCAGTAGGTCAGCAACCCCGTGCCGCCCATCAGGATGAACACGGCGGCCGCCATATGGAGCGTGGCACTCCTGGCAATATCCAGCGTCTTGTAAGACATGCGTGGGCGCACTCCTCTGGACAGCCAAAAGCGAGGCGGCCTTCCTGCAAAGGGGCTCTGTCAGCATTGGATATCGGCAGGCAAAAGGGAAGGTTTAATCGAAGAGTCGGGCCGCCCTGGTGGCGCCTGTGCTTTCTGCCGCCAGCGCTTCGAGCGCCTCGATGTCGCTGATGGTGAGTTCGCGACCGGCCACGGCAATGGCTCCCTGCTCCTGAAAGCGTGCCAGCACCCGGCTGACGGTCTCCAGCGCCAGGCCCAGGTAGCTGCCGATGTCCGAGCGCGACATGGAGAGAAAGAAACGATAGGGCGACAAACCCCGGGAACTGAAGCGCTCGGAAAGCCCCAGCAGGAAACTCGCCAGGCGCTGGTCGGCGGTACGCCCCGAGAGCAGGCACATCATGCGCTGGTCGCGGCGCAGCTCGCGGCTCATGCAGCGATAGAGCCGCCCGCGCAGCTCCGGCAGCCGCTCGGCGAGAACTTCCAGTCGCGTGAACGGCAGCTCGCAGACGAAGGCGCTCTCCAGCGCCACCACGCTGCCGTGGCACTCCTCCTCACCGATGGCATCCAACCCGACGATCTCCCCGGGCAGATAGAAGTGGGTGACCTGAGCGCGCTGCTCGGGCTGCGCTACCGTTTGCTTGAGGCTGCCGGAGCGCACCACATAGAGACTGGTGAAGGGTGCGCCTTGGCGCATCAGCGCCTGGCCGCGCTTGAGCGCCTGCGGCAGCCGGATGATGTCATCGAAGGACTGCAGGGCATCGAACTCGAGCCCGAGCGGCAGGCAGCGGGCATGCAGCGTACAGCGCTCGCAGCGGGGCACGGCGGAGCGTGGCCGCTGGGCGGGCCGGGGTTTCATGAGCGCACTCCTTACCTCGGTCTCACGGTGGATCGCACTGGGAGACTTCGATTCTGGCCTGCTGCGTTGCGCTTGTCCCACCGCGCCGCCCCGCTTGGCGACAAAACGTTACTTCCGTTGATCTGTATCAAGAGCTTCATGGAACGAAAGCAAAGGTATCAGGCAGTGAACACGGTATATACCATCTGCAGCGCCAGCCCCATCATCATGACCGCGAAAATCCGCTTGAGTATCGTCACCGGCAGGCGATGCGCCAGTCTGGCCCCCACCGGCGCCATCAGCATGCTGAAGGGAGCCATCAACAGCAGTGCGGGCAGGTAGACGAAACCCAGCGCGGCGCCAGGCAGGCCGGGGGTACCCCAGCCGTTGATCACGTAGCCCAGGGCGCCGGCCAGGGCGATGGGCAGGCCGACGGCGGCAGAAGTGCCGATGGCCTGGGGCAGCTTGACGTTGCACCAGGTCAGGAACGGCACGGTCAGCGAGCCGCCGCCAATGGCCACCAGCGCCGAGATGCCGCCGATCCCCAGCCCTGCACCGCCGAGGCCGACTGCCCCTGGAAGGTTACGCGTCGGCTTGGGCTTGATGTTGGCCAGCATCTGCAGCGACATCAGGATCATGAAGCAGGCGAAGAAGATCGCCAGGCCCCGGGTCGGCAGCAAGGCGGCAATGAAGGTGGCCAGGAAGGTGCCCACCAGAATGCCGGGGGTCAGGTAGCGCACGGTCTCCCAGCGCACGGCACCGTGGCGCCGGTGAGAGAGCAGGCTCGCCGTGGAAGCGGGAATGATGGCGGCCATCGAGGTACCCAGCGCCAGATGAGCCAGGTGCTCGAGGGGCACGCCCTGGGCGAGGAACAGCGCGGTCAGTATCGGCACCATGATGCCGCCGCCGCCAACGCCCAACAGGCCGGCCATGATACCGACCACCGCACCCAAGGCCACGTAGGCCAACCAGATAAGCTCCAAGGTCATTCCTCAAGTGATCGGGAACGATAAGGCGAGCCAGTCTATCAGAAAAGCGTCATCGGCAGCCCATATCCAGCACGGCCTGGCCGGCAGACGAGACCACAGTCGAAAAAAAACCGGCCCCGAAGGGCCGGTTTCGTCGTCGACGAATCGACGTGTCTTCTATCGATCGCTTGCCGTAAGGCAGAACGATTAGAAGTGGTAGCGAGCGCCAAGCAGCCAGAACAGGTTGTCGCTGTTCTCGTCTACAGATACGCCATCGGCAGTGCTGACAGTGATGTCACCCTGATCGGCGCGATGCAGCTCGGCGAAGACGTCGAAGTTGTTTGACAGCTTGTAGTAGCTACCCAGGGCCCAAGCAGTGCGGTTCTCTTCGTTGTCCGGACGAACGCGGTAAACGTCGGCGTTGAAGGCCAGTTGCCCCAGAGAGTAGGTAGCACCCAGACCCCAAGTGCTGAAACCGGAGTAGTCTTCAACCGCGCCACCAGCGTCGATGGCAGAGTCGTTGGTGTCCTGAGTTTCGTAACCCAGACGAGCAGAGAACTGATCGTTGAAGGCGTAGGAAACGGTAGCACCGTAGATGTTCTCGTCGACACCGCGCAAATCACGGTTGTCGTAACGATGGCGAGTTCCGCGAGCGCTCAGAGCATTATCGTCACGATCCTGGACGAAACCGGCGGCCAGACGCAGACCTTCCCACTGATACGTCACGCCACCTTGGACGTTGAGCACGGAAGAACGATCTTCGCCAGTCTCGGGCAGGCCGTTACCGGTGTAGTGCTTGGCCATCAGGAAGGCCTGGAAGCCTTGCAGATTCGGGGTGATGTAGCCGATGGAGTCACCGCGAGCCTGCAGGTCACTGCCCTCACCAGCAGCGAACTCGTAACCGCGATCGATGTAGACATCGAACGGAGACATGACGCGGCTGCTGTAGAAGCTGTCGAAGTTACCCGCCATCACGGTACCGAACTGAGTGCTTTCCAGACCGATGAAGCTGTGACGCACTTCGGCGAAGCCGCCGGACTGGTCACGCTCGTCGCCCTTGAAGCGCCACTCGACGCGACCGAAGGCGCGCAGAGCGGGATCGATCTGGTGGCTCATGGAAATGCCGAGACGGGAGTAGACGTCACGGAACTCAGTGCCGCCAGCTTTGTTTTCGCCCGGCTGGACATCCTGGTGACCGCCACCGGAGATACCCATAGCAATACGGCCGTTAATATCCAGACGAGTGCCGTCCTGGTCGTAAACGGTTGCGGCCTGAGCGGCAGCGGTGACGCCCAGGGCGCCGGCAATGGCAGTCGCTAACAGTGTCTTTTTCATCGCGATAGTTCCTTTCACTAGCTTACTGTTTCGATCGTTACTGCACGGATCGGTGATCGGTGCAGGTAGCTTGCCGGGCATGGGTCCCGCCGTGCTTGGCTCGGTTCCTTCCCAGGAAGGGCCGGGGGCCGGTCATGACCGCAGCGAAGCCTTGTTATAGTCCAATGCTCGCAGGTAGAACTCTATACCGGGAAAAATCGGAACGCAATAAGAAAAAACACTGTTTTCCTATGATGCCCGCCTCCCCGACGGAACTTTGCCCTGCTTTTGCGGTCCTGGGCGCTCCCGCTCCCTGAACCGCGTGCTGCAGGCATGGCAGTCGATCTGCCTGGCAGCGATGAGCCCGCACATCATGCCTCGCTGATACAGCGCTGACAAGCGACGGACTTTCTACGCTTCGGCTGGGCCGGCTTCAACTCCCCTTGCGGCTGCTGCCGTGCTTGGCCAGCAATGCCGAAAGCTTGGCCTCCATGCGCTCCTCGGGGTCCGCCGTTGCGGCGATGGGATCGGCTGCTCCCGATGCGGGGCTGGCGGCCTTGGGTGGGGCATTCTCATGAGACTGACGGGCGGCCTTGTCGGCCGGCTGGGCGCCTGTTGCAACGGCGCGGCTGCGGCCGGAGTTCGCCTTGCCACTGCCCCGCTTCGGGGCGGCACCTGCCGGACGGCTGCGCTCGAGCCGTTCGCTCTGCAACCGCTCCAGCTTGCGCTTGGCATGTTCGGCGGCCTGGGCATCGACGTCACCGGCAGGCGCACCGTCGAGGTCGATACGCTCGGCGCCTTCACGCACCGCCTTCAGGTAGCGCGGCAGATTGACGTAGCCGGCCAGCGCGCGGCGCACCAGCTTTTCGGGCCAGGGCTCGCGTGCAGCGAGGTCGTGGTGAATGCCGACCTTGAGCGGCCGTGTATGCCCCTTGAAGAAGGTGTGGGGATAGCGCTGGTACCACTGCTTCAGCAGGGCATCGGCGGAGGGCGCCTGCTCGATGGCAAGCTGGCCCTGACGCTCGGCCAACGCTTTCTGAGCCGGAGCCACCTTGAAAGAGGCATATGTCGGAGCGGTCGGCGCAGCGGATACACCACCTGCGGGAGCGAAAGGGTTCAACGGTTTGCTTGCCGCTTCTGCTTTCCCTGCCGCTTCTGTTTTCCCAGCCGCTTCTTGCTCGGCTTCGGCGGGCTCGCTCTGCTGTGCGGCTTCCGCCCGCGGTCGCTGGCCGATCAGCGCCGCCAGGCCTTGGGCGCGCCGCGCGGGGCCGGGAAACGCCGGGGTCGGCTCGCCCTTGCGCAGTCGTTCGCGCAGACGGGCATTGTCCTCTTCGAGCTCGCGATTCTGCTCGTCCAGTTCGCGGTTCTCTTCCATCAGCTCCAGGCGCGCCGCTTCCAGCTCCTGCTGCCGCACCTCGGATTCGGCGAGACGGGACTCCAGCTCCTGGATTCTTGCGCGATAGCTGCGCAGCTCATGGAGCGCCGTGTCGGCACAGGTCTCCAAGACATCGAACAGTTGACGTGAACGCTCTTCGATCAAACCGGCATCCTCCTGGCGGGCTCACGTTGACGACACGACGATCGAACGGGGTGGCGAGAACGGGGCAGCTCCATGCCTCAGCCTAGTGTGTGCCACAAGCGAGGCGCTGACAACGTGCAGTTCAGCGGCGTTGGTACTGCACGAAACTGTAGCTCGGCTGGCCCGGGTTGGGCGAGCCCGGTACCCGCTGCACCTCCTGCCATTCACTCTCGTCCAGCTCGGGAAAGCGGGCATCGCCCTCCACCTCGACATCCACCTCGGTGAGGTAGATGCGGCTGGCATGGGGCAGCGCCTGGGCATAGATCTCGCCGCCCCCCATCACCATGATCTCCTCGCTGGCATCGATGGTGGCCTGCTGGTCGGCCAGGAACAGCGCCGATTCGAGATCGTGGCAGACCCGCACGCCATCGTGGCGAAAGTTTTTATCGCGGGTCACCACGATGTTGAGCCGCCCCGGCAGCGGCCGACCGATGGAGGCGAAGGTCTTGCGCCCCATGATCAGCGGCTTGGCCTGGGTCATGCGCTTGAAGAACTTGAGATCCTCGGGCAGATGCCAGGGCAGCTTGTTGTCGACGCCGATCACGCCGTTGCGCGACACCGCGGCGATCATCGCCACCGGCACCAGGGTCTCGTCGGTCATACTGCCACCTCGGCCTTGATATGGGGATGGGGGTCGTAGCCTTCGATGGCGATATGCTCGAAGCGGAACGCGAACAGATCGTCGACGCCGGGATCGAGCACCAGCCGGGGCGCCGCACGCGGGGTACGCGAGAGCTGCAGCTCGGCCTGCTCCAGGTGGTTGAGGTAGAGGTGCGCGTCGCCCAGGGTATGGACGAAGTCGCCGGGCTCGAGGCCGGCCACCTGGGCGATCATCATGGTCAGCAGCGCATAGCTGGCGATGTTGAACGGCACCCCGAGAAAGATATCGGCGCTGCGCTGGTAGAGCTGGCAGGAGAGCCGCCCTTCCGCCACGTAGAACTGGAACAGGCAGTGGCACGGAGGCAGCGCCATCTCATCGACCAGCGCCGGGTTCCAGGCCGAGACGATCAGCCGCCGCGAGCCGGGATTGGTACGCAGCTGCTCGAGCAGCTTGGCGATCTGATCCACGTGGCCGCCGCGGGGGTCGGGCCAGCTGCGCCACTGATAGCCGTAGACGGGGCCGAGATCGCCGTTGGCGTCGGCCCACTCGTCCCAGATGCTGACCCCGTTCTCCTTGAGATAGGCGATGTTGGTATCGCCGCGCAGGAACCACAGCAGCTCGTGGACGATCGAGCGCAGGTGCAGCTTCTTGGTAGTCAGCAGCGGAAAGCCGCGGGAGAGATCGAAGCGCATCTGGTGGCCGAACAGCGAGCGCGTGCCGACCCCGGTGCGATCGCCGCGCTCCACGCCCTGCTCCAGCACCTGCCGCATCAGATCCAGATACGGCTGCTCGAGAGCGGACTGTTCGGGTTGCGATTGGAGAGCGGCCCGTTCGGTGGCGGGCCGCCCGAGCTGGGCGTTGTGGTCAGGCATCTTGGCAAGGCTCTATATATAAGATGGTCGATTGGCAGTCGATCGATTGACCAGAGAGTCTACCGCCTCCGCTCACGCACTCCTACTCTCGACGAGTATCACTGCGTAGCTGTCGTCGAGTTTCACTGCCCCGCTGGCGTCGAGTTTCATTGCCCCGCTGTCGTCGAGCTTCACTGCATCGCCTTGTCGCCCACCAGCGGCTGACGCCGCGACCAGGCGATGAGCAGGATACCGAAGAGAATCATCGGCAGGGTCAGCAGCATGCCCATGGTGAACCAGCCGAAGGCCAGGTAGCCGATGTGGGCATCCGGCAGACGGTAGAACTCCACGCCGAAGCGGAACACCCCGTAGAGCAGCAGGAACAGACCGGAAACCAGACCGCGCCGACGCGGCTGGGCCGACACCCACCACAGGATGACGAACATCACCAGGCCTTCGAGAAAGGCCTCATAGAGCGCGGTGGGGTGCCGCGGCTCCGGCCCCATGCCGGGGAACGGCATGCCCCAGGGCATCTCGGTGACCCGACCGGGCAATTCGCGGTTGATGAAGTTGCCGATGCGCCCGGCACCCAGGCCGATCGGCACCATGGGTGCGAAGAAGTCGGTGAGGCTGAAGAAGGCCATGCGCTTCTTGCGGGCGAACCAGAGCGCGGCCAGCAGCACGCCGATCAAGCCACCGTGGAAGCTCATGCCGCCGTCCCAGACACGGAACACCCATAGCGGGTCGGCGGCCCACTGGCCCATGCCGTAGAACAGCGCATAGCCGAGGCGGCCGCCGGCCACCACGCCGATGGCGAGATAGAACAGCAGATCGCCGATATCGTCATGGGTAAGGCCGTAGCGATGGGCCCGCAGGCGCCCCAACCACCAGGCACCGACGAAGCCGATCACGTACATCAGGCCATACCAGTGCACCTGAAAGGGGCCGAGCGAGATGGCGACAGGATCGATATCGGGATAGTTCATGTACACCTCGAAACGGGAAACGGAGCCTTACGACAGCCAGCGGGCCGAAAGCACAGACCGGGGCCGGCATGATGACGGGGCCACCGTCGATGACAGATGAAAGATGAAAGATGAAAAGATGAACGCAACACGGTCATGTCGCTGCGGTATCTTGGAAGGCGTCCGGCCGCCACTGCCGAAGCAGGTCGATGAGCTCACGCGGGCCATAGGGTTTGGCCAGGTAGTCGTCCATGCCCGCTTCGACGAAGCGCTGGCGGTCGCTGTCGGTGGCATTGGCGGTGAGCGCCACCAGAATGCTGCGACCGGCCTCGGGAGCGAGCGCCTCCTGTTCGCGCCAGCGTCGGGCTGCCTCGATGCCATCCATGTCTGGCATGAAGATGTCCATCAGCACCAGGTCGTAGAACAGACGCTGCTGCTGCAACAGGGCTTCCGGGCCACTGGCGACGCTGTCGACCCTGAGCCCCTGAGTCTCGAGCAGTTGGCTGGCCAGCATGCGGTTGACCGGCCCGTCATCGACCACCAGCACCCGCAGCGGCTCCGCTGCCTGGCCGGCGCCGGCGGGCGGCAGCAGCTCACCCCGCTCTCCGGCCAGACTGTTGATCAGCAGCAGGATGTCGGCGATACGCTCGCGCAGGTGGGCGTAACGCGACGAATCTCCGGGGCCTGCCTCACCACGCTCCATGCTCTCGGCCAGCTCATTCAGCAGCGGCTCCAGCTCGCGCTGCAGCAGCGTCAGGTAGTGGGACTTCAGCCGCGAGTCTTCCCTCGCCCGCTCGCGGGCCGCCAGCAGATTGCCGAATTCGTGCATGCCGGCGCGTTCGAAGAGCAGCAATTGATAGGGCGAGGCCTCCAGCCACTCCGCCCGGAAGGAGCGCCAGCGCCCCTCGCCATCGAGCACCTGCACCTCGACCAGCCTGTCACCCGCATCGCCTCGCTCGATCAGCCGAGTCGCGGGATCCTGCCCCCTGAGCTTGGCCAGACTTTCTCCCAGCAGCTGCTCCATGGCCAGGTTGGCGCCGACGATCCGCGCCTGGTAGAGCAGCAGCGCCGGCCGCTGACTGCTCGCCAGCAGCGCATCGGGGCTCGGTACCAGCTCGAGCCGCGACTGCAGCTCGATCATGCCATCATGCAGGCGCTCCATGCGTCCCATCATCGAGTCGTCATGGGTCTCGAGCCGTCCCGGCTGTGCCAGCCAGCCCGGCAGCATCTGTTCGGCTTCCAACAGCAGACGCTCGATGCGCTCGAGCCGGCTCTCGGCCTGAGCTTCACATTCGCGAATGCGATGGCGCAATTGCAGGAGAAAGGCCGAGGTGGTGAGGGTCGTGCCGACCAGCAGAGCCAGCAGCAGCCAGGCGGGACCCGTCCAAGCGGCAGGATCGGGGGTAGCCAGCCACAGTACGGCGCCTGCCAGCAGACACAGCAGCACCAGGGCTGCCTGGGCCAGCAGCAGCGGCCACAGCAGGGGCCATATCAGGTAAGACCATAAGCGGTCCTTGTGTACTACCACGGGCTTGCGTCCCTGTGCCGAATGCCGAATGCCGAATGCCGAATGCCGATGGGTGAGTTTACGCCGCTACGTCCTGGCTGTCATGGCGATGCCAGGAACGAATTGAGTTGCAAGGAAATTCGCTCCCGCGTCACCCCCTGGGGCTGTCCAGCAGGGCCGAAGCGACGCTCTTCCAGCACCACGGCGCCCGCGCCGGCGTCCCACTCCAGCCAGGTAGTGGCACGGGTGCCGTACTGCTCGCCGACGATGAAAGGCGGCGACAGCCGGCGCTCCAGCTCCAGCCCCACGCCGGTATCGGGCAGATGGCCATCGTCGGCCGGCAGTGTCTGGCCAAACGCTTCCAGCGCGTCCTCCGGCCAGCGGCGACGCTGCGCGGTCGCCAGCCCTTGTCGGGCGGCGATCAGCTTGGGCCAGGGCGTATCGAGAGTGGCATTGGAAAGGCCGTGGATGCCGGGCGCGACCTGGGTGAGCAGCAGCTCGTCCCGACCGCGGTGCAGATGCCAGAGGCGCTCACCATCGCCCGCCAGCAGGTTGAAGCCGGCATAGCGCCAACCCTCGCCCCCGGCGAGCCTGAGCAGCCAGGCAGCGAGGTCGGGGCACTCCAGTGCGTCGCGCACGAGCTGTCCCCGGCTCGGCGCACCGGGCGCCACGGCGAGGGCAGGATCGCGCACGTTGGTCACCGCCGCGAATCGCCCGCGACGATGCACCGCCAGCCAGCTGCCGCCGGCCTCGAGATCGCGGCCGCCGACGATGTCGGGCGCATCCTGCCACGCCGCCAGTGCAGCCGTCGGCCGTTGGTAGAACTCGTCGCGGTTGGCCACCAGGCGCAGCGATATCGGCGCCTGCGGTCGAAAATCGAAAGCGATGAGACACATGAGTCGCGCTCAGTCCCGTGGCGGCAGCAGGTGCGCCAGCTGCCATTCGCTGAGACGCCCGAACAGATGACTGCGAACCGCCACCGGTGAATTGAGCGCCAGGGTTTCCCGAACCAGCGCCTTGGCGGCGTCGATCGATACCCGACGAATGGCCGCTCTGACCCGGGGCAGGCTGGGGGCGTTCATGGAGAGGGAATCGAAGCCCATGCCCATCAGCAGCAGCGCGCCGGCCGGGTCGCCGGCCAGTTCGCCGCACACCGAGATCGGCTTCTTCAACCGCCGTGACTCCTCGGCCAGCCGCGCCATGGCGCACAGCACGGCGGGATGGCAGGAGTCGTAGAGGCTCGCCACCCGGGGGTTGTTGCGATCCACCGCCAGCAGGTACTGGGTCAGGTCGTTGCTGCCGACGGAGAAGAAGTCGACCCGCTCGGCCAGGGCATCCAACTGATAGAGCGTGGCAGGGACCTCCAGCATCACGCCTACCCGGGGCCGCGGCGAGACCACGCCCTCTTCGCCCAGCTCGCGAATGGCACGGTCCAGCAGGCGCAGCGCATCGTCGACTTCGTCGACGTTGGTCACCATGGGCAGCAGAATCTGCAGATTGTCGAGCCCCTGGGCGGCACGCAGCATGGCGCGCAGCTGTACCATCAGCACTTCAGGATGATCGAGCGTGACCCGGATGCCGCGCCAGCCGAGAAAGGGATTGGCTTCCTCGATAGGGAAGTAAGGCAGGTCCTTGTCGCCACCGATGTCGAGCGTGCGCATCACCACCGGCAGCGGTGCAAAGCTTTCCAATTGATCGCGGTAGAGACGCGCCTGCTCCTGCTCGCCAGGAAAGCGCTCGGCGATCATGAACGGCACTTCGGTGCGGTACAGACCTACGCCGCTGATGCGCTTCTTCAACGACACCGCGGTATCGAAGGCCAGGCCGGTGTTGACCATCAGCGGCATCACGTGGCCGTCGGGCGTCTCGCTGGGCAGGTCCTGCTCGTGCTCCAGCACTTCCGTCAGCGCCGCTTCTTCTGCGATCAGGCTGCCGTAGCGGGCCTTCAGTTCATCGGTAGGCCGCACGAAGAGCCGCCCACGGTGCCCGTCGAGGACCACCTCGGCACCGGAGAGTCGCGGCAACGGCAGGTCGACCATGCCCGACACGGTGGGAATGCCCATGGCCCGCGCCACGATCGCCACGTGAGAGGTGCTCGAACCACGCATCGAGACCAGCCCGGCAAGCCGCTCCCGCGGCACTTCGCCCAGCGTGGCGACGCTGATCTCGTCGCCGACCAGAATGGTGCTCTCGGGGAAGTTGGCGGGGGTCTGGGGAGTCTCCTCCTGCAGATGCGCCAGCACCCGGCGGCCCAGGTCGCGCACGTCGGCGGCCCGCTCGCGCAGGTAGTCGTCGTCGACCCGCTCCAGGTACTGCACGTGACGCCGCACCACGTCGGCCAACGCCCCCGGCGCCCACTGCCCTTCGCGAATGCGCTTCTCCACTTCCTGAGAGAGCGCGGCTTCGCTGAGCATCTGCTGGTAGACCTCGAACAGGGCCAGCTCCTGGGCCGAGATACGGTTGGCCAGACGCTCGCCCGCGGCGCGAATCTCCTCGCGCACGCACTCGATGGCCTCCTTGAGGCGCGCGATCTCGTGCTCGACGTCGGTGGGAATCAGGTCGGGAACGCTGTCCAGGTCGGCCAGCGGCGCCACCACCACCACCTCGCCGATGGCCATGCCGGGCGAGGCGGCAACGCCGGTGAACATGGCCTGCCCGCCAGGCAGCGCGGGCTTGCTGAGACTGCCCGTAGCCAGAGCGTGAGCCAGCACACCGGCCAACTGCGCGCCCATGGTGATGAGGAAGGCTTCATCCTCCTCATCGTAACGCCGCTTCTCACTCTGCTGTACGACGAGAACGCCGAGCATGCGCCGCTGGTGAATGATCGGCACGCCGAGAAAACTGGAGTAGCGCTCTTCGCCGGTGGCCTCGAAGTAGCGGAAGCGCGGGTGCGACGGTGCATCCTCCAGGTTGAGCGGCTCCTCGCGCTCGGCCACCAGGCCGACCAGCCCCTCGCCCACCCGCAGGGTCACCTGCCCCACCGCCTGGCTGTGCAGGCCGATGGTTTCCATCAGCACCAGCGCTTCGACCTCGGCATCGAAGAGATAGAAGGAGCACACGTCGGTGCGCATGGCCTTGCGGATACGGCGAACCATGGTCGCCAGCGCCGCATCGAGATTGCGTGCCCCGTTGACCTCCTGAATGACCCGGCGCAGCACCTCGAGCATCGGCGTCTTGCTTTCCATCGTTGTCGTCCCTCGCCTGCTCAGGAGTCAAGGCCAAGCACCGCCAGTGGTGGCAGCACTTACTAACGGGGCCCTGCGTTGCCCCTCTCGTACCGAACAGCGGTCTTATCCGCTCAGCGCCCTTCCAGCGCCAGCCGCTGCGCCCGCGGCGACAGCTCGCTCAGCGCGCGGCGATACACCTCGCGCTTGAACGGCACCACCTGACCCAGCGGATACCAGTAGCTGACCCAGCGCCAGTTATCGAACTCGGGCTTCTCCGAGCCGTCCATGCAGATACGGCTCTCCTGACAGCGAATCCGCAGCAGGAACCACTTCTGCTTCTGGCCGATACACACCGGCCTCGAGTTCATGCGCACCATGCGTCGCGGCAAACGGTAGCGCAGCCATCCCCGGGTACAGGCGAGCAGTTCGACGTCATCGGCGGTCAGGCCGATTTCCTCCTCCAGCTCTCGATAAAGCGCCTGTTGCGGTGTTTCGGTTGACTTGATGCCTCCCTGGGGAAACTGCCACGCATTCTGTCCTACCCGACGCGCCCAAAGCAGCTGCCCCCTTGCGTTGGCGATGATGATGCCAACGTTGGGGCGAAAGCCGTCAGCGTCGATCACGGACGTCACCTTGTGAAATTCATCGTTGCTTGCATTCTTCCACAAGGGCGCGAAGCGCATCAATACAACGTTGGGGCCGAACCGGCGGCAGGAGAAAAAGCTGTGGCAGGCTTAGCAGCGAGGACGTTGTCTGACATAATCGCCAGCTTTCACGAAACCTAGCAAGTCATTACTCACCAAATCGCAAGGGGTAAGCCGTGAGTCTGGCCATCTTCGACCTGGACAATACCCTGCTCGCCATCGACAGCGACCACGCCTGGGGCGAGTTTCTGCTCGAACAGGGAGCAGTGGATGCCAAGGCCTACCGTGAAGCCAACGACCGCTTCATGGCCGACTATGAGGCGGGCACGCTGGACATCCATGCCTTTCTCGCCGTGGCGCTCAAGCCGCTCGCCGACAACAGCCCCGAGCAGTTGGCCGCCTGGCATCAGCAGTTCATGGCCAGCAAGATCGAGCCCAACATCCTGGCCAAAGGCGAAGAGCTGCTGGCGCGTCACCGCAGTCGTGGCGACACCCTGCTGATCGTCACCGCCACCAACCGCTTCATCACCGGCCCCATCGCCGAGCGGCTGGGCGTGGATCATCTCATCGCGGTGGAGCCGGAGGTGCGCGACGGCCGCTACACCGGCCAGGTCAGCGGCACGCCGAGCTATCGCGAAGGCAAGGTCAAGCGCCTGGAGGCGTGGCTGGCGGACAAGGACTACACCCTGGACGACGCCTGGTTCTACAGCGACTCCCACAACGACCTGCCGCTGCTGGAGCTGGTGGAGCACCCGGTGGCGGTGGACCCCGACGCCACCCTGCGCGAGGTGGCCGAACGGCGCGGCTGGCGCATCATGAGCCTGCGCGACTGACCCAGGCCCGCCCTGCCATACGCAAAACCCCGAAAGCCTGGGCTTTCGGGGTTTTTCATTTCTGCTTAAACGCTGAGCAAATAGCCGAGCGAGATGAAGCGCAAGGCGCGCGGCGCACAGGAACCCGAGCATATGGGGTATATGTGAGGGTTACGAGCACCGCGCAACACAGCGATTCTCTCGCGTAGGCATTTGTTACCCCAGAAGGTGCTCGACCGCGGCGCGCTCTTCTCTCAGTTCGTCTTCGGTGGCCTTCATCTTGGCGCGGCTGAACTCGTCGATCTCCAGACCCTGGACGATCTCGTAGTCGCCGTTCTGGCAGCGCACCGGGTAGGAGTAGATGATGCCCTCGGCGATGCCGTAGCTGCCGTCGGAGGGAATCGCCATGCTCACCACCTGATCGGTGCCCAGCGCCCAGTCGCGCATGTGGTCGATGGCGGAGGAGGCAGCGGAAGCGGCAGAAGAAGCACCGCGCGCCTTGATGATCGCCGCGCCGCGCTGCTGCACGGTGGGGATGAAGTCGTTCTCGTACCAGTCGCGCTCGACCAGATCGAAAGCCGGCTTGCCGGCCACCTTGGTGTGGGCCAGATCCGGGTACTGGGTAGCGCTGTGGTTGCCCCAGATGATCATGCTGTCGACATCGGTAACGCGCTTGCCGGTCTTCTGCGCCAGCTGGGTCAAGGCGCGGTTGTGATCCAGACGGGTCATCGCGGTGAACTGACGCGGGCTCAGGTCGGGCGCGTTGCAGGAAGCGATCAGGGCGTTGGTGTTGGCCGGGTTGCCCACCACCAGCACGCGCACGTTGCGGCTGGCATTGTCGTTGAGCGCCTTGCCCTGCACGGAGAAGATCGCCGCGTTGGCTTCCAGCAGGTCCTTGCGCTCCATGCCCGGGCCGCGCGGACGGGCGCCGACCAGCAGAGCGAAATCGGCATCCTTGAAGGCGACGTTCGGGTCGTCGGTGGCGACGATGTCCTGCACCAGCGGGAAGGCGCAGTCGTTCACTTCCATGACCACGCCGTTGAGCGCGTCCATGGCCTGGGGAATCTCGAGCAGCTGGAGAATGACGGGCTGATCCGGGCCCAGCATGTCGCCTGCGGCAATACGGAAGATAAGGGAGTAGCTGATCTGGCCGGCACCGCCGGTAATGGCAATACGTACGGGATCTTTCATCGTTGCTCCTTCGGTTGAGCCGCCGTGAGGAAAACGCTGCTACGAATGGCTGCGCGAGCGAATCGTTCAGCATTTTCCTGAGGATGAGCCTTGCGAGCGCTTGCCCGCCCTGGCCGGGATTCGGACCGCAAGATGGTATGCTTGCATTGCACAAAACTCAATCCGACCTCCGACTAGGGAAAACCCTGCACAATGACTGCGCGAGCGAAGCGCTGCGTTGCGCGGTGCTGGTGCGCCAGCCCGGTCGGAATCCTCACATATACCCCATATGCTCCGGCTCCTGTGCTCCGTGCGCCTTGCGCTTCATCTCGCTCGCCGATTGTGCAGGGCTTCCCCATGGCACGACTGCCACCTTTTTCGGCTTTTGCGCTATCATGCAATGCTTGATTAGCCGAGTAGGCGGCACGATTCAGCCAGCTTGGCTCCGCGCGACGCAGCACTCGCTGCACAGGCTCGTCTACCGTACTCCTGCTATCGAACCAGGGAAGGCCGCATGCTCAGACGTCCCCCTATTTCCGCGCTGCTGGCCGCTCTGGTGCTGCTGGCTCTGCTGCTGTGGCTGGCACTCGGCGACGTGCAGCGCTTCCAGCAGCAGGCGCCCACCGCGGAAGCGCCACCCGCCGAGACCCTGCCCCGGGTCGAGTACCGTCACAGCAGCGCCGTCGCCTACCAGCCACAGCGGGTGGTCCAGGGCCAGCTGATGGCCTTTCGCGAGGTCGAGCTGCGTACCCGCCATGCCGGCCGGGTCGTCGAATTGCCGGTCACCCAGGGCAGCACGGTGGAAGCCGGCTCGCCCCTGCTGGCGCTGTCGCGCGACGCCCTGGAAGCGCAGCTGCAGCGCGCCGAGGATCGGCTCGAACTGGCCAGGGCCGAGCTGACCGGGGCCGACAGTTTACGTCAGCGCAACCTGATCTCTCAGCCCGAACTGCTGGGCCTTCAGAGCAGCGTCAGCGTGGCGGCGGCGGAGCTGGCCGAGCTGCGCCAGGCGCTGGAGGAGACTCGCCCCGCGGCCCCCTTCGACGGCGTCGTGGACCGTCTTCACGTGGAACTGGGCGAGGTGCTGCAGGTCGGCGACCCCTATGCCAGCCTGGTCGACGACCGCCGTCTCAAGGCCAGTGCCTGGGTGGCCCAACGCGATGCCCCCGACCTTGCCCCCGGGCTGCCCGTCGAGGCGCGCCTGCTGGACGGCAGCCGCCTCGACGGCGAGCTGACCCACGTCGCCAGTCGTGCCGATGAGTCCACTCGCTCCTTCTATATCGAAGCCGAATTCGACAACGCGGAGCGGCGCCGTCTGGCCGGCGCCAGCGCCACCCTGGCGATCACCCTGCCCGAGCGCGAGGTACACCACTTCTCCCCCGCCCTGCTCGAGCTGGACGCTGAGGGCCGGCTGCGGGTCAAACACCTGGACGAGGAGGACCGGGTGGTGAGCACGCCCATCAGCCTGGTCGCCGCCGACGCCACTCAGGCCCGTGTGGCCGGGCTGCCCGAGACGATTCGCCTGATCACCCTGGGCAGCGGCTTCGTCGCCCCCGGCGAGGAGGTCATCGCCGTGCCGGCGCCAAATGAGAGCGACAACGGCACCCTCGACGAAGATGCCGCCAACGCCATTACCGACGAAGCCATTACCGACGAAGACGGCACGATCAGCGAACGCGCAGAACAGGAGACTCCCTGATCATGCGTACCCTGATCGAGGCCGCACTGGACCGGTCGCGCACCACTCTACTGCTGCTGCTGGCCCTGCTGCTGGCGGGCCTCGCCGCATGGCAGGCAGTGCCCAAGGAGGCCAACCCGGACGTACCGATCCCCATCATCTACGTCTCGCTGGCACTGGAGGGGGTGAGCCCCGAGGATGGCGAACGACTGCTGGTGCGGCCAATGGAGCAGGAGCTGCGCACCATCGAGGGTGTGCGCAAGATGACCTCCCAGGCCAGCGAAGGCCACGCTGCGGTGACCCTGGAGTTCGACGCCGGCTTCGACCCGCGTCAGGCGCTGGCCGACGTGCGCGAGCGGGTCGACATCGCCAACGCCTCGCTGCCCGACGAGGCCGAGGAGCCGCGGGTGTTCGAGGTCAACGTCGGCCTCTTCCCGGTGCTGACCCTGGGGCTCTCGGGCCCCATCGAGGAGACCCGGCGGCTGGCCATCGCCCGCCAACTGCAGGATGCCTTCGAGGGCGTGCCCGAAGTGCTCGAAGTGGAGATCGGCGGCGAGCGCGAGGAGCTGATGGAGATCGTCATCGACCCGCTGGTGCTCGACAGCTACGGCGTCGACTTCGACACCCTGTTCAACCTGATCACCCGCAACAACCGCCTGGTGGCCGCCGGCAGCCTGGATACCGGCGCCGGCCGCAGCCCGGTCAAGGTGCCCGGCATCATCGAATCGCTGGACGACGTGCTCAACATGCCGGTGAAGGTCGACGGCGACCGGGTGGTCACCTTCTCCGACGTGGGCTGGATCCACCCCACCTTCAAGGACCCAGCGGGCTTCGCCCGCATCGACGACGAGCCGGCCCTGGTACTGGAGATCTCCAAGCGTGCCGGCGCCAACCTGATCGCCACCATCGAGGGGGTGCGCGAGATCCTCGACCAGGCCGCGCCGCTGCTGCCCGAGGAGCTCTCGATCACCACCATCATGGACCAATCGGTGACCGTCGATCAGATGCTCTCGGAGCTGCTCAACAACGTGCTCACCGCCGTGGTGCTGGTACTGATCGTGATCCTGGCCGCCATGGGCGTGCGCTCGGCGCTGATGGTGGGGCTGACCATTCCCGGCGCTTTCCTCACTGGCATCCTGCTGATCTGGGCCATCGGTTACACCCTCAACATCGTGGTGCTGTTCGCCCTCATCTTGGTCGCCGGCATGCTGGTGGACGGCGCCATCGTGGTCAGCGAACTGGCCGACCGCCACCTGCGCGAAGGTCAGCCGCCGCGGCAGGCCTGGATCAACGCCGCCTCACGCATGAGCTGGCCGGTGATCGCCGCCACCGCCACCACTTTGGCGGTGTTCTTCCCGCTGCTGTTCTGGCCCGGCGTGGTGGGTGAGTTCATGAAGTACCTGCCGGCCACGGTGATCCTGTGCCTGATCGCCTCCTTGGCCATGGCGCTGATCTTCCTGCCCACCCTGGGCGGTGTGTTCAGCGTACGCGCCAGCCGGGCCGTGCACGGCGAAGAGATGATCACCGCCGGCGGGCGCCTGTATCGTGCCACCCTGGCCAAGCTGCTGGCCTGGCCGGGCATGACGCTGACGATCGCCCTGCTGCTGATGGCGCTGATCTTCGTCGGTTACGGCCGCTTCAATCATGGCGTCGAGTTCTTTCCCGCCGTAGAGCCGGAAAATGCCCAGGTGGTCGTTCGCGCCCGCGGCGATTTCTCGGCGCTGGAGAAGGACGCCATCGTGCGTCGGGTGGAAGCGCGGCTGACCGGCATGAGCGAGGTGCAAGCGCTCTATGCCCGCTCCTACGCCATTCCCAACGAGCAGCTCGGCAGCGACGTGATCGGCACGGTGCAGTTCCAGTTGATCGACTGGCAGGAGCGCCGCCCGGCCCAGGTGATCATGAACGAGATGGCCGAGCGCACCGCCGACCTGCCCGGGGTCGTGCTGGAGTTCCGCGAGCAGGACATGGGCCCCGGCGCCGGCAAGCCGATCGTGCTGGAGGTGAGCGCCCAGCAGGAGGCCGATAGCGCGGCCACGGTGGAAACCATCCGGCGCGAAATGGAACGCCTGGGCGGCTTCCGCGACATCGAGGACAACCGCAGCCTGCCCGGCATCGAGTGGCGGCTCAACGTCGACCGTGCCGCCGCCGCCAGGCTCGGCGCCGATGTCGCCGCCGTGGGCAGCGCCGTGCAACTGGTCACCAACGGTCTGCAGGTGGCGAGCTACCGCCCCGCCCACGCCCCCGACGAAGTCGACATCAGCGTACGTTTCCCCCATGACTGGCGCAGCATCGATCAGTTGGACCGCCTGACCCTCAATACCTCCCGCGGGCAGGTGCCGATCTCTCACTTCGCCAGCCTCGAGCCTGCGCCACGGGTCGGCACCCTGCACCGCATCGACGGCCAGCGTGCTATCACCCTCGAGGCGGACGTGGCCGCAGGCTACCAGCCCGACGAGCGTCTGCGCGCGCTGCTGGCGGCGTTGGGCCCACCGCCGGAGGGTGTGCGCGTCAACGTGGCCGGCGAACAGGAGGACCAGGAGGAGGCCAGCCGCTTCCTGATCACCGCCTTCCTCGTGGCGATCGGGCTGATGCTGCTGATACTCGTCACCCAGTTCAACAGCCTCTACCAGGCGCTGCTGGTGCTCTCGGCTATCGTCTTCTCCACCGCCGGCGTGCTGATGGGCCTGCTGATCAACGGCCAACCGTTCGGTATCGTCATGGTGGGCATGGGTATCATTGCCCTGGCGGGCATCGTGGTGAACAACAACATCGTGTTGATCGACACCTACAACGAGCTGCGCCACGCGGGGCTGGCGCCCTACGACGCCGCTCTGGAGGCCGGCGGCCTGCGCCTGCGCCCGGTGCTGCTCACCGCCATCACCACCGTGCTGGGGCTGATGCCGATGGTGTTGGAGATCAACGTCAACCTGTTCGCCCCGAGCCTGGGATTCGGCGCCCCCTCCACCCAATGGTGGACCCAGCTCTCCAGCGCCATCGCCGGCGGCCTGGTGTTCGCCACCGGGCTGACGCTGCTGCTGACGCCATGCATGCTGGTGCTGTGGCAGCGCCGCTCGACGCGGGAAGCGACCGAGCCCGCCGAGACGTGACGAAGCACGACCCCAAATGAATCAATCAAGGAAAGGCGGCGGTCAATAATAGCAATGCCAGCAGCCATTGGCGTAGGCGGGTCGCCCATGACCTAGGCATTCTGCGGCTCCTGAGTCGGTAGTTAGGAGTGCATCGACACATTAGGGAAGACCCGGCGCTTGCCGCCAGGCTCCGGAGCGTGGGCAGGCTTTCCTGGCGGTGCAAGGTAACCTGCGCCTCACCACGGCGAGGGAAATACACCTTCGTTGACGTACTCTTCGATGTGCTCACGGTACCAGTCAGGGTTCCCCTCTGCCTCCTCGGCCCACGCCGACTCCACGATTGGCGCATGGAAGTCCCTGCTGCGATCCCCGCCGCAGGCGCGACAGCGAGCCCGCCACCAGACATAGACCTCACCCTCACCGGAGAAGCCGGCCACCAGAGTGTGGCGATAATCCGATGTCGGGTAATCCCGGTACCATTGCTGAAGCAGGGCATCCGAATCCGGCAGTCCCAGATCGATCTCGTAGAAGGTCTGGGTGCGGTAGGAGAACCAGCGGGCTTGTATCGACCGTGGGGCGGGAAGATAGGTTCCAAGAACAGCGGTCCTGTTCCCTCTAGGCGGATCGCGATCAAACCCTTCACTCAAACCACCAACTGGAGCCCCCCAGGCACGATCGAAAGTCAAATTCTCAACCCACACTGGCCAACCACGAGGCCCCCCTACGGTTTGGAGAGTGAACTCATATCGTGTTGGCTCCGCCTCGCAGGCGGCGGTGAATAATAGCAATGCCAGCAGCCCTTGGAGTAGGCGGGTCGTCCATGGGCTAGGCATCCTGCGGCTCCAGAGTCGGTAGGTAGGAGTGCACCGACACATTAGGGAAGGCCCGGCGCACACCGCTGGGCTCCGGCGCATGGGCCAGACTTTCCTTATAGTATGCGATGAGGGCGGCGCAGGCTGGCTTCGACGCGCTGATCATGTCATTCCCAGGGCGAGGGAATGATTCCCTCATCAATCCGTCGCTGAGTCTGGCTGCGAAAGGTCGCCGGATCGCCCTCGATCTCCTCAGCCCAGGCCGACTCCACGATGGGCGCATGGAAATCCCGGCTGCGATCCCCGCCGCAGGCGCGGCAGCGAGCCCGCCACCAGACTTTGGCTTCCCCTCTACCGGAGAAGCCAACCATAAGATAATGGCGGTAATCGGGCAGCGGATAGTCCCGGTACCACTGCTGCAGCAGAGCATCCGTATCCGGCAGTGCCAGATCGATCTCATAGAAGGTCTGGGTGCGATAGGAGAACCAGCGCGCCTGTACCGAGGCGGGAGCGGTCACCGGATGCGCCAGGTGGATATACGATCCGCTGCGTGGGGGGGAATACTCGAAACCAGCGCTGAGATTGCCAGCTGGCGAGCGCCAGGTGTCATCGAAGGTCAACTCTTCTACCCAAACTGGCCATCCTCTTGGTCCACCGAATGGCTGTACGGTAAAGTCGTAGCGACGAGGCTCCGCCTCGCAGGCGCTGGTGAGCAGTAACAAGGCCAGCAGCAACCCGTGGCGCAGAAGTGCCATCCACGACCTAAGCATTCTGAGGCTCCTTCAGGGCCGTTATCGGCACTTCGTGGCGATTGGGGAAGACCCGGCGCACACCGCTGGGCTCCGGAGCGTGGGCCAGGCTTTCCTGGCGATGCGAGGTATGGATGTAGCCGGCGAAGTGTTCATGCGATACGTCCAGCATCCACTGCCGGCCACGTCGCCTGCCGCCTTCCCACCACTCATCGATCAAGGTTTGCAGCTCGGCGGGGATGGTATGGTCCGCATCATCCCGGAGTTCATCAAGGGGCACCCAGGCTCGCTTCGCCTCGTCGTACATCCGGTGCAGGGCGTAGATGGCCAGCTCCTTGCGCGTGGCACGGCGCTCGATCTCGAGCACGTCCCGGCCATCCACACGAATGTCGAGCCCTCTGGCCTGCGCTTCCGCCTGGGCCCGGCGGACCGTCTCACCAATGGCCCCCAGCCCAGCACGGCGGCGTACGATCAGTTCCTCATGGTTGGTGAAGCCCAGTTCCAGGTTTGGGTTCTCGTAACCTCCGCCCACATCTGAGTGCGCACCGGGCAGGACAATTTCAGCGAAGTTGCCGGGGTGGTTGCCCTGGGCATCGGCAATGCTGCTGAGGGGAAAATTGCGGCGGATCTCGTGATGGGCGGTGAGCTGCACCACGCGGGCGGCACTGCCCGAGGCGATGTAGAGATCGAAATCGAGATTACGGGCAGTCCCTGGCCAGTAGAAGCTACCCACGGTATCGAACAGCCCGACGAAGCGCACCTGCGGAAAGGGTATCGGCCTAGGCGGAAAGGCCCGGATGCGACGCAGCGGTGGTTGATAGCCTGGCCTGTCGAGGCGGAAGTCCGGTACCAGCAGCGTTTCCGGCCAGCGATGGATCAGGTTGACGAAGTGCCGGGCCAGGGCCGCGCCACGGCTGAAGCCGAACACATCGAAGGTGATCGTGGCATCCGGGTTGTCCTCCAGAATCTCGCGGACATCAGTCAGCGCCTGTTCGATACGCGCATGGCCGCCCTCTGGACCCACACCAGTGCCCAGCCCAGCGAGGTCTTCGGCGGCCACAAAGCCATCCTCGCTCTCCCGGCCGGTAATGGTCCCCACGCCTTGGATATAAATTCGATAATCACCTCTTTCGGGATCATTAGGATACAAGTCAAATAACTTGGCCACGTTGGTGATATCGCGGTCGGGCAACTGCCGGTCGTTGTACTTGTTGTTGCCGGTGCCGTCGAAGAACACGCCGATCTGCAGCGTACGCTGCGGTGCGGGGGGCGTTTCTGGCTCCGGTGGCGGGGTGGAGAGTCGCGGTTCGGGCGTAGGCGTAGGGCGAACGACGCCCCAATCACCGAAGCGTTGCTGCGAGGCTACGGCCTGTGGCCCCAGTCCTCGGGCATTCAGGCGAGGGAGGTTCCTTTTAAGCAGGCTCTCCAGCCCCAGGACGGATGCCCCGCAGAGATTCGCGCACCATTGCTGGCCGTTCCATTCGACCAGAGGGCAGAAGGGGCGGTCGAAACCGTCGTTCAGGACCAGCAGCAGATCACCCTGCTTGACCGCCTTGACGATCGTCCGGATCGCCTCTGCTTTATCCGGAAACAGACCGTGTCCGCCTGCCTTTCTATACAGCTGGGAGAGGTTTTCCCGGCCAGACTCCCTCGATAGCTTGCTTTCGATCTTGCTCGCGGCAAAGGTGGGCAACTCAATGAAGGGAAGGTCGATATCCCTGACGTCATGACCACGAATGAGCTTCCAGAACACTGCCCCCCTCTCCTATCCCTGGCTTTCCATGAAAGGAAAGTGGATTAGGGTATCCGGATGGTGTAGGACGCCGCTATGGACAATTTCCTACAACGACAATGGCCAATGGATTAATTTTCTGTGCGAGAGCCATCCCCAGCTGCGCCAGCGTATGCCCCATCGCAACGCCGAGCGCGCAGACATAAACGCCGCCCCGGGGACAAACCGGGGCGGCGTCAAAATGGGTCGGCCCGCAGGCCTGCTAGAGAACGGTTCGTAGAACCAGAACCATTCGGTAGCGCTATTCGGTTTCGGTTTCCGGGCGCGGCGTATGCGCGGCGTGCAACCTGGCGATCAGTTGGTCTTCCAGGGCGAAGCGTTCGGTCAGCCCCTTGGCCAGGCGATCGAGCCATGCGGGCAAGCGCGGCAGGAAATGCTGGCAGCGCACCGGGGTCGAGAAGTCGGCGTCGAAGGCCAGCACCAGTTCGGTGGAGAGCTCCAGGCGCTCCAACAGCTTGGCGGCGATTTCCAGCGCTTCGTGATCCTCGAAGGCGTTGGCCTCCTCACGCAGCTGCGGATAGATCTCGAAGTGACCGGCGCTGATGTAATCCATCAGCAGCTCGCTGAAGCGATCGATCTGGGGCTTGCACACGGCCTCGAGCTCAGTATCGCAGGCCTCCTTGAGCTCGATGAAACTGACCAGCAGCTCACGGCGCTCGTCGAGCCAGCGGTCGATCAGCTGATGCACGCCGCCCCAGCGTTCCCTGGCTGTCTTGCACTGTTCCAGCATGGAGAGCCTCCTTCCCCTGTGAAGCCGGTTGCAGCCCGGACCCTGCCGAACCCGAAACCCCAGACTCACCCTTGCCAGCCTGACTGTCAATCCTTGGCCGAGGGAAAAACGTTCTTCAACGATTTACTTCAAGCTTGAAATTTTAAGCTTGAAGTATTTCTTCGGCGGGTCTAGCCTGATATCAACTACAACAACCAAACGGTTCCGCCTCATGAGAATCGCCTGCCTGGGCGGTGGCCCCGCCGGCCTCTACTTCGCCATCAGCATGAAGTTGCACGACCCGGCGCACGAGATCGTGGTGATCGAGCGCAACCGCCCCGACGACACCTTCGGCTGGGGCGTGGTGCTCTCCGACGAGACGCTGGACAACCTGGCCGCCAACGATGCCGTGAGCGCGGCGCGCATCCGCGAGCACTTCGCCTACTGGGACGACATCGCCGTGATCCACGACGGCGTCAAGACCGTCTCCACCGGCCACGGCTTCTGCGGTATCGGCCGCCGCCAGCTGCTGTTGCTGCTGCAGGCGCGCGCCCGGGAGCTCGACATCGAGCTGCGCTTCGAGAGCGACGTCGCCGAATCCGCCATCGATGAGCTGCGCCGCGAGTTCGACCTGGTGCTGGCCGCCGACGGCCTCAACTCACGCACCCGTCAGCGCTATGCCGAGCATTTCCAGCCCGACATCGACGTGCGCGCCTGCAAGTTCGTCTGGCTCGGTACCCGTCAGACCTTCAACGACGCCTTTACCTTCATCTTCGAGAAGACCGAGCACGGCTGGGTGTGGGCTCACGCCTACCAGTTCGATGCCGACACCGCGACCTTCATCGTCGAGTGCAGCGAGGCCACCTGGCAGGCCTTCGGCTTCGGCGAGATGAGCCAGCAGGCGTCGATCGAGGTGTGCGAGCGCATCTTCGCCCGTCACCTGGGCGGCCATGCGCTGATGAGCAACGCCAACCACATTCGCGGCTCGGCGTGGATCAACTTCCCTCGCGTGCTGTGCGCGCGCTGGAGCTTCGACAACGTGGTGCTGATGGGCGATGCCGCGGCCACCGCGCACTTCTCCATCGGCTCCGGCACCAAGCTGGCGCTGGAGAGCGCCATCGCGCTGGCCGACTACCTGCACAGCGAGCCCGACATGGCCAGCGCCTTCGCCCGCTACGAGGAGGAGCGCCGCCTGGAGGTGCTGCGCCTGCAGTCGGCGGCACGCAACTCCACCGAGTGGTTCGAACAGGTGGAGCGCTACCTGGCTCTCGACCCGGTGCAGTTCAACTACTCGCTGCTGACCCGCTCCCAGCGTATCAGCCACGAGAACCTGCGCCTGCGCGATCCGGCCTGGCTCGAGAGCGCCGAACGCTGGTTCCAGGCTCAGGCCGGCAACGCGAGCAGCGCACGGGCGCCGATGTTCGCCCCCTACCGGCTGCGTGACATGCAGCTGGTCAATCGGGTGGTGGTCTCGCCGATGGCCCAGTACAAGGCGGTGAACGGCAGCCCCACCGACTGGCACTTCGTGCACTACGCCGAGCGCGCCAAGGGCGGCGCCGGACTGGTCTACACCGAGATGACCTGCGTCTCGCCGGAGGGCCGTATCACCCCCGGTTGTCCCGGCTTCTACGCCCCCAAGCACGAGGCGGCATGGAAGCGGTTGTGCGACTTCGTCCACGCCGAGACGCCGGCCAAGCTGTGCGCCCAGATCGGTCACTCAGGGCCCAAGGGCTCGACCCAGCTCGGCTGGCAGGAGATGGACGCGCCGCTCGCCGAGGGCAACTGGCCGATCATGGCGGCTTCCGCCGTGCCGTGGTCGGCGCGCAATCAGGTGCCCAGGGCCATGGATCGCGCCGACATGGAGCGGGTGCGCGACGAGTTCGTCGCCGCCGCCCGCATGGCCGAGCGCGCCGGCTTCGACATGCTCGAGGTGCATGCCGCCCACGGTTACCTGCTCTCCTCCTTCATCACGCCGCTGACCAACCGCCGCGACGACGAGTACGGCGGTTCGCTCGAGAACCGCATGCGCTATCCGCTGGAGGTGATCCGCGCAGTGCGCGCCGCCTGGCCGGCCCACAAGCCGCTCTCGGTGCGCATCTCGGCCAACGACTGGGTCGGCGACGAGGGCGTCACCCCCGATGAGGCGGTCGAGATCGCCCGCCTGCTCCAGGCTGTCGAGGTCGACATCGTCGACGTCTCCGCCGGGCAGACCTCGATCCAGGCCAAGCCGCAGTACGGGCGCATGTTCCAGACGCCCTTCTCGGATCGCATCCGCAACGAGACCGGCATGGCTACCATGGCGGTGGGCAACATCTACCAGGCCGACCACGTCAACTCGATCCTGATGGCCGGACGCGCCGACCTGGTGTGCCTGGCCCGCCCTCATCTGGCCGACCCCTACTGGACGCTGCATGCCGCCGCCGGCATCCAGGACGGCGAATGCGAGTGGCCGTCGCCCTATCGGGCCGGGCGCGATCAGCTGCAGCGCCTGGCCGAGCGCGGCGAAGGGTGGGTGTGAGCATGAACACGACCCTGCCTCCCCTCGACGGCAAGCGCGCGGTGATCACCGGCGGCGGCAGCGGCATCGGCGCCGACATGGCGCTGGCCTTCGCCGAGGCCGGCGCGAAGGTGACCATCACCGGGCGCCGCATCGCTGCGCTCGACGCCTTGGCCGAGCGACACCCCAACATCGCTACCGCTGTCGCCGACGTAACCCGCGAGGCCGATATGGTCGCTCTGTTCGAGCGCCTGGGCGAGGTCGATATCGTGATCGCCAATGCCGGGGCCGCTGAGAGCGCACCGCTGGCCAGAACCGGCCTCGACCAGTGGCAGCGCATGCTCGATGTCAACCTGACTGGCGTGTTCCTGACCCTGCGCGAGGGCCTCAAGCGCGTGCGCGACGGCGGCCGGCTGATCGCCGTGGCCTCCACCGCCGGGCTCAAGGGCTATCCCTACGTGGCGCCCTACTGCGCCGCCAAGCACGGCGTGGTGGGTCTGGTGCGCGCCCTGGCCCAGGAAGTGGCGGGACGCGACATCACCGTCAACGCACTGTGCCCCGGCTTCACCGAAACCCCGCTGCTGGAAGAGAGCATCGCCACTATCGTCGCCAAGACCGGGCAGACGGCGGAGCAGGCCCGCGCCCACCTGCAATCGACCAATCCCAGCGGCAGGCTGATCCAGCCCGCCGAGGTCACCGCCACCGCGCTGTGGCTGTGCGGTCCGCACAGTAGCGCCATCCACGGCCAGGCGATCTCCATTTCGGGAGGCGAGACATGAGCGCACCAAAGGCAAAATCCGACGCCCTGAGCAAGGAGCGCCTGCGCCTGTGGCTGCGCATGCTCAGAGTGACCCGTCAGGTGGAAGCGGCGTTGCGCGAGAAGCTGCGCCTGGAGTTCGAATCCACCCTGCCACGCTTCGACGTCATGGCCGCGCTCTATCGCGACCGCGAGGGGCTGAAGATGAACGAGCTCTCCAAGCGGCTGCGCGTCTCCAACGGCAACGTCACCGGTATCGTCGACCGCCTGGCCGAGGACGGCCTGGTGGAGCGCATCGCCATCGAAGGGGACCGCCGCGCCACCCTGGTACGCCTCACCTCCGCCGGCTGTGATGCCTTCACCGTCATGGCCGAGGCCCACGAGGGCTGGGTCGACGAACTGCTGGATGGCGTCGATGCCGAGGATGCCCACCACATCGGCGAGCTGCTGCACCGCTTGCCGGCCGACACGGGAGCACGACCATGAAACTGGCCGACCTGACGCCCAGGCATTTCCTGTGGCGCATGGAGGGCGAAGTGGCGGTGATCCGCCTCGACCGCCCCGAACGCAAGAATCCGCTCACCTTCGACAGCTACGCCGAGCTGCGCGACACCTTTCGCAATCTGGTCTATGCCGAGGACGTCAAGGCCGCGGTGTTCGCCGCCAACGGCGGCAACTTCTGCTCCGGCGGCGACGTCCACGAGATCATCGCCCCGCTGGTGGGACGTGACATGAAGGGGCTGCTCGAATTCACCCGCATGACCGGCGACCTGGTCAAGGCAATGATCCACTGCGGCAAGCCGGTGATCAGCGCGGTGGACGGCGTCTGCGTCGGCGCCGGCGCCATCATCGCCATGGCCTCGGACATTCGCTTCGCCACGCCTCGAGCCAGCACCGCCTTCCTCTTCACCCGGGTGGGCCTGGCCGGCTGCGACATGGGGGCCTGCGCCATGCTGCCGCGCATCATCGGCCAGGGCCGCGCCGCCGACCTGCTCTACAGCGGGCGCAGCATGAGCGCGGAAGAGGGCCATCAGTGGGGCTTCTACAATCGTCTGGTCGAGCCCGATGCGCTGGAAGCCGAGGCCATCGCCTACGCCACCCGTCTGGCCCAGGGCCCGACCTTTGCCCACGGCATCACCAAGACCCAGCTCAACCAGGAGTGGTCGATGAGCCTGGAGCAGGCCATCGAGGCCGAGGCCCAGGCCCAGGCGATCTGCATGCAGACCCGCGACTTCGAGCGCGCCTACCGCGCCTTCGCCGCCAAACAGAAGCCGGTCTTCGAGGGGGATTGATGAGCGATACGAGCTTTCTCGACTGGCCCTTCTTCGAGGCCCGCCATCGCGACCTGGCCAAGCGCCTGGAAGCGTGGTGCCAGCGCGAGTTGCCCCGCGACCACGCCGACGTCGACGCTACCTGCATCCAGCTGGTGCGCGACCTGGGTCGGGCGGGCTTCCTCGAGGGCACTGCGGGGGACGCCATCGACGTACGCAGCCTGTGTCTGATCCGTGAAACCCTGGCCCGCCACGACGGCCTGGCCGACTTCGCCTTCGCCATGCAGGGGCTCGGCACCGGGGCCATCAGCCTGTTCGGCAGCGCCGAGCAAAAGCAGTGGGTGGACAGGACCCGCCGCGGCGAGGCGCTTTCCGCCTTCGCCCTGAGCGAGCCGCGCTCGGGCTCCGACGTGGCCCAGTTGGATACTACCGCCGAGCGCGACGGCGACGGTTACCGCATCAACGGCGAGAAGACCTGGATTTCCAACGGCGGCATCGCCGATGTGTACACCCTGTTCGCCCGAACCGGCGAGGGGCCGGGGGCCAAGGGGCTCTCCTGCTTCCTGGTGCCGGCCGACACGCCGGGGCTCGAAATCCGCGAACGGCTGGAGACCATCTCGCCCCACCCGCTGGCCCGGCTCGGCTTCGCCGACATGCGCCTGCCGGCCAGCGCCATGATCGGCCAGCCCGGCCAGGGCTTTCGCATCGCCATGGCGGTGCTCGACGTGTTCCGCTCCACGGTGGGCGCCGCCGCCCTGGGCTTCGCCCGCCGCGCGCTGGACGAGTCGCTGGACCGGGCCAGGAACCGCGAGCTGTTCGGCGCCAGCCTGGCCGACCTGCAGATGGTGCAGGGCCACCTGGCAGAGATGGCGCTGGACGTGGACGCCGCCGCGCTGCTGGTCTATCGCGCCGCCTGGACCAAAGACATGGGCGCCGAGCGGGTCACCCGCGAGGCGGCCATGGCCAAGCTCTACGCCACCGACCGCGCCCAGCAGGTGATCGACAAGGCGGTGCAGCTGCACGGCGGCGACGGCGTGCGCAAGGGCCACATCGTCGAGAGCCTGTATCGCGAGATCCGCGCGCTGCGCATCTACGAAGGCGCCTCGGACGTGCAGAAAGTAGTTATCGCCCGCAGTTGCTTGGCACAACAGAACAACACCCGACATGAATAAAACAGTAAGGGGGAGACGCTGTACAAATCGCCGAGCGAGATGAAGCGCAAGGCGCACGGAGCAAAGGAACCGGAGCATATGGGGTATATGTGAGGATTCCGAGCACCGCGCAACGCAGCGATTCGCTCGCGCAGGCATTTGTGCAGCGTTTCCCAAGACACGCCAGACCCGTATCCCCTGTCGACGCTTCCGCGCCGAACAACAACAACGACGTACGGAGAATGGTCATGAACGCACCGTCGGCTCACGCCGATACCTTTGCCCGGGACAACCTGCCTCCCGTGCATGAATGGCCCGAGCTCAGGCTCGACGGCTTCGACTATCCCGAGCGGCTCAACGCCGCGGTGGAACTCTGCGACCGCTGGCTCGAGCGTGGCCATGGCGAACGCGTGGCGCTGATCGGCAACGGCCGACGACGCAGCTACCGCGAGCTTGCCGAGTGGAGCAACCGCCTGGCCCACGCCCTGGTGGAAGAGCTCGGCGTGCGCCCCGGCAACCGGGTGCTGATCCGCTCGGCCAACAACCCGGCCATGGTCGCCTGCTGGCTGGCCGCGACCAAGGCCGGCGCGGTGGTGGTCAACACCATGCCGATGCTGCGCGCGAGCGAACTGACCCAGATCGTCGACAAGGCCGAGATCGCTCTGGCCCTGTGCGATACCCGCCTGCTCGACGAACTCGAGGCCTGCGCCGCCGGGAGCGCCTTCCTGAAGCGAGTGGTCGGCTTCGACGGCACGGCCAACCACGATGCCGAACTCGACCGACTGGCGCTGGACAAGCCCACCGAGTTCGAGGCGGTCGCCACCGCCGCCGACGATGTCGCCCTGCTCGGCTTCACCTCCGGCACCACCGGCCAGCCCAAGGCCACCATGCACTTCCATCGCGATCTGCTGATCATCGCCGACGGCTACGCCCGCGAGGTGCTGCAAGTGAGTGCGGACGACGTCTTCGTCGGCTCGCCACCGCTGGCCTTCACCTTCGGCCTCGGCGGGCTGGCCATCTTCCCGCTGCGCTTCGGTGCCAGCGCCGTGCTGCTGGAGAAGGCCACGCCGCCCAACATGATGGAAATCATCCGCGAGCATCGTGCCACCGTCGTATTTACTGCCCCCACCGCCTATCGCACCATGCTCGCCTCGCTCGAAAGCGGCGAGGAACTCGACAGCCTGCGCCTGGCGGTCTCGGCCGGCGAAACGTTGCCGGCACCGATCTACCATGAATGGATCGAGAAGACCGGCAAGCCGATCCTCGACGGCATCGGGGCCACGGAGATGCTGCACATCTTCATCTCCAACCATCTGGACGACCATCGCCCGGGCTGCACCGGCAAGCCGGTGGCCGGCTACGAGGCCAAGGTCGTCGATGCCGAGATGAACGAGCTGCCCCGCGGCGAAGTGGGACGCTTGGCGGTGCGCGGTCCTACGGGCTGTCGCTACCTGAACGACGTACGGCAGCTCAAATATGTTCGCGACGGCTGGAACATCACCGGTGACGCCTTCGTTCAGGACGAGGAGGGCTACTTCCACTTCGCTGCGCGCAACGACGACATGATCGTCTCGGCCGGCTACAACATCGCCGGCCCCGAGGTGGAAGCCGCCCTGCTGGCCCACGAGGCGGTGGCGGAGTGTGCCGTAATCGGCGCACCGAATGGAGAGCGTGGGCAGATCGTCGAGGCCTTCGTGGTACTGTCTCCCGGGGTCGAGCCGGATGCCGAGTGCGTCGAGCGGTTGCAGCAGTTCGTCAAGCAGCGCATCGCCCCCTACAAGTATCCGCGCTCGGTGCGCTTCGTCGAGGCGTTGCCGAAGACGGCCACCGGCAAGGTGCAGCGCTTCCGGCTGCGCCAGGAGCATTATCCTGGCGATTGATGACCGAGCCAGGCGATTGATGGCCGGACATTGGAAGGTCCGATGGTGGATCAGACTGACGGCGGAAAACGGCCCGACAGCCATGGCTGACGGGCCAACCTAACGAGGCGCTGGACACGTTGCGCCGATGAGACAAAAACGAGAGCGAAGAGGGGTATCCTCATGAAGAAACTAGCCAGCCTTGGCCTCGGCCTGCTGATGACCGCCAGCATGACGGCAGCCCAGGCCGATGAGGTCAGAATCGGCATGATCACGACACTTTCCGGCGGCGGCTCGCATCTGGGCGTGGACGTACGCGACGGCTTCATGCTGGCCATGGAGCGCTCGGGACGCGATGACGTGCGCGTGTTGATCCAGGACGACGCCAACCGTCCCGACCTGGCGCGCAGCCTCTCCAACGAGTTCATGCAGCGCGACAACGTCGACATTCTTACCGGCATCATCTGGTCGAATCTGGCCATGGCGGTTGTGCCGGCGGCCGTGCGCCAGGGTACCTTCTACATTTCCCCCAACGCCGGGCCCTCCGACCTGGCCGGGCGCATGTGTCACGAGAACTACTTCAACGTCGCCTATCAGAACGATAACCTGCACGGGGCCATGGGCGCCTACATGCGCGAACAGGGCTTCGAGCGGCCCATCCTGCTGGCGCCCAACTACCCCGCCGGCACCGACGCCCTGGCCGGCTTCAAGCATCTCTACGAAGGTGAAGTCGTCGACGAGATCTACACCCAGATGGGACAGACCGACTACGCCGCCGAGATCGCCCGGATCCGTGCCAGCAACGCCGACAGCCTGTTCTTCTTCCTGCCCGGCGGCATGGGCATCTCGTTCATGAAGCAGTGGGAGAACTCCGGCGTCGACCTGCCGGTGTTCGGTGCCGCCTTCTCCTTCGACGAGACCATCATCAAGGCGGTGGGCAGCGCCGCCATCGGCGCCATGAATACCTCGCTGTGGGCCTACGATCTCGACAACGAGGCCAACCACGCCTTCGTCGAGGCGTTCCGTGAGGCCTACGGCCGCACGCCGACGCTGTATGCCGCCCAGGGCTACGACACCGCCAACCTGATCCTGAGCGCGCTGGAGAAGGCCCACCCGAGCGATCAGGATGCCTTCCGCGAAGCCCTGCGCGAAGCCGATTTCGACACGGTGCGCGGCAAGTTCCGTTTCGGCCCCAACCACCATCCGATCCAGGACATCTATGTACGCGAGGTGGTCGAGGGTGACGACGGCCAGCCCACCAACCGTCTGATCGGCATCGCCGTGGAGGACATCCAGGACATCTATCACGAGCAGTGCCAGATGTGATGCAACGCCAGTGCCGCCGGGCCGAGGGTTCGGCGGCGCCTTCCTTGCCTTTCACGGTTGACGCTTCATGACATTATTCATCGAACAGCTCATCAACGGCCTTCAGCTCGGTACCATGCTGTTCCTGATGGCCAGCGGCCTGACCCTGGTGTTCGGGGTCATGGGACTGATCAACCTGGCCCATGGCTCCTTCTACATGGTGGGCGCCTACGCCACGGCGCTGGTGACCGCCGCCACCGGCTCCTTCTTCGTCGGCCTGGTCGCGGGTATCGCCGTGGCCGCCGCGGTGGGCGCCCTGGTGGAGCTGATCGTGATCCGCCGGCTCTATCACCGTCCGCACCTGGACCAGGTGCTGGCCACCTTCGCCCTGATCCTGATCTTCTCGGAGGGCACGCGCTGGGTGTTCGGCTCCTCGCCGCTGTGGCTCAACCCGCCGGCCATGCTGTCGGGCTCGGTCACGCTGCCCGGCGGGCTGCGCTACCCCATCTACCGGCTGGTGATCATCGCCGTGGGCGTGGCCGTGGCGGTGGGCATGTACTTCCTGATCACCCGTACCCGGCTCGGCATGCGCATCCGTGCCGGCGAGAGCGACCGCGAGATGATCGGCGCCCTGGGCGTCAACATCGCCCGGCTCTACACCCTGGTGTTCGCCATGGGCGCGGCGCTGGCCGGCCTGGCCGGCGCGATGGTCGGTGCCCTGCAGTCGGTGCAGGTGGGCATGGGCGAACCGGTGCTGATCCTGGCCTTCGTGGTGATCGTGATCGGCGGCATCGGCTCGATCAAGGGAGCGCTGTACGGCGCCATCCTGGTCGGCGTGGTGGATACCCTGGGGCGAGTGTTCCTGCCCGCCTTCTTCCGCCAGTTCATGAGCCCCTCGGAGGCCGCCGGCGTCGGCTCGGCCATCGCCGCCATGCTCATCTACATCATGATGGCCGCCATCCTCGCCTTCAAACCCAAGGGACTGTTTGCCGCCAATGAATAAGTCCAACACCTCGACGCTCGCGCCCCAGCCGGGGCTGCCGACACCGGCGGCCAGCTGGTACGACCGCAAGGGGCTGGTGCAGATCGGCCTGCTGGCCTTCCTGCTGCTGGTGCCCCTGGCGCTCTATTTCCTCGGTCACATCTACTACGTCAATCTGGCCTCGCGCATCACCCTGATCGCCATGGCCGCGGTGGGCCTCAACCTGGCCATCGGCTACGGCGGCATGATCAGCTTCGGCCACGCCGCCTACTTCGGTCTGGGCGGCTACGTGGCCGGCATCAGTGCCTATCACGCCTTCGATTTCACCCCGGTGATCGGCTGGCCCATCGCCATTCCCGGCAGCGACAGCATGCTGGTGATCTGGCTCGCGGCAATCCTGCTGTGCGGCCTGCTGGCGCTGGCCATCGGTGCCATCTCGCTGCGCACCACCGGGGTCTACTTCATCATGATCACCCTGGCCTTCGCCCAGATGATGTACTACTTCGCCAACTCCTGGCCCACCTACGGCGGTGAGGACGGCCTGCCGATCTTCCTGCGCAACGGCCTGCCGTGGGTGGATACCAACGACGCCCTGACCTTCTTCCTGATCTGCTTCGGCGGGCTCGTGCTCTCGCTCGCCCTCACCTCGCGGATCATGAAGTCGCGCTTCGGCGCCGCACTCACCATGGCGCGGCTCAACGACACGCGTCTGGCCACCGCCGGTGTCTCGCCCTACCCCATTCGCCTGGTCGCCTTCGTCATCTCGGCGATGATCACCGGGCTGGCCGGAGCACTCTACGCCGACCTCAACGGCTTCGTCAGTCCCACCATGCTGAGCTGGCACATGTCCGGCGAACTGATGGTGATCGTGATACTCGGCGGCGTGGGCCGGCTCTACGGGCCGCTGGCCGGCGCGCTGCTGTTCGTGATGATGGAGACGCTGCTGGGCGGCATGACCGAGTACTGGCAGCTGTTCCTCGGCCTGGTGCTGCTGTTCGTGGTGCTGTTCGCCAAGCATGGCGTGATGGGCTGGCTGGCCGGGAGGGAGCGTCATGAGTGAAGCCGTGCTCGAACTCATCGATCTCAACAAGCGCTTCGGCGCTCTGCAGGCCACCCGCGACGTCTCGCTGGACCTGTACCCCGGCGAGATCCATGCCCTGATCGGCCCCAACGGCGCCGGTAAGTCGACCCTGATCGGCCAGATCGCCGGTAGTCTGAAACCCGACTCCGGCCGTATCATGCTGGCCGGCCAGGAGATCACCTCGCTCAGCGTGGCGCAGCGGGCCCGGCTGGGGCTGGGGCGCAGTTTTCAGGTCTCGTCGCTGGCCGAGCCGCTGTCGGTAAAGCGCAACGTGATGATCGCCGTACAGGCGCTGCAGGGCCACAGCTTCCGCTTCTGGAAACCGGTGCAGCGCGACGAAAGCCTGCTGGCCCCGGCGCTGGAGGCGCTGGAACGTATGGCGCTCACCCACCGCGCCGACACCCAGGTGGCCGAACTCTCCCACGGCGAGCGCCGTCAGGTGGAAGTGGCCTGCGCGCTGGCACTCAAGCCCCGGGTACTGTTGCTCGACGAACCCATGGCCGGGCTCGGGCCGGAGGGCACGGCACACCTCACCGAGCTGCTCGAGGCGCTCAAGCTCGAGGTACCGATCCTGCTGATCGAGCACGACATGGACGCCGTGTTCCGCCTGGCCGACCGCATCTCGGTGCTGGTGGCCGGCGGCGTGATCGCCCAGGGCGACAGCGCCGCGATCCGCGCCAACCCGCAAGTCCGCGAAGCCTATCTGGGAGAGGCGACATGCTGAACGTCACCGCGATCGAGACCTTCTACGGCCCTTCCCAGGCGCTGTTCGGCGTCGACCTGAGCGTCCAGGCCGGCGAGATGATGGCGCTGATGGGACGCAACGGCATGGGCAAGACCACCACCATCCGCTCCATCTTCGGCCTCACCCCGGCACGCAGCGGCAGCATCACCTTCGAGTCCCACGACCTGCGCCGCCTGCCGTCGTACCGCATCGCCCAGGCCGGCCTCGGCCTGGTGCCCGAGGGGCGGCGCTGCTTCCCCAACCTCTCGGTGCGCGAAAACCTGGTGGTCACGGCGCGTCCCGGCTACTGGAGCCTGGCGCGGGTGGAGAAGCTCTTCCCACGTCTGGCCGAGCGGCGCACCCAGATGGCGCGCACCCTCTCCGGAGGCGAACAGCAGATGCTCGCCATCGGCCGCGCGCTGATGACCAATCCCAGACTGCTGGTGCTCGACGAGGCCACCGAGGGCCTCGCCCCGGTGATCCGTCACGAGATCTGGGCCGCTATTCGCGAGCTCAAGGACCAGGGCCAGTCGACCCTGATCGTCGACAAGTCGCTGGCCGAGCTGCTGCCGGTGGCCGACCGCTGCACCATCCTGGAGAAGGGACGCACGGTGTGGACGGGGGAGCCCGCCGCGCTCGACGACGAGCTGCGCGACCGTTACCTGGGCGTTTGAGAGGAAGCCGCCATGCCATTCGTCACCCAGCGCAAGGTGCGCTTCCAGCACTGCGACCCGGCGGGCATCGTGTTCTACCCGCGCTACTACGAGATGCTCAATTCGGTGGTGGAGGATTACTTCGCCGAGTCGATGGGCCACGACTTCAACCGGCTCCACGTGGAGAGCCGCACCGGCGTGCCCACGGCGCACATCGAAACCGACTTCCATGCCCCCAGCCGGCTGGGCGAGACGCTCACCTTCGAACTTACGCTGCGTGACGTCGGACGTACCAGCCTGACCCTGCGCACCCTGGCCCACTGCAACGGCGAACCGCGCCTGACCTGCCATTCCACCCTGGTGTTCGTCAGCCTGGACAGTGGCCGCCCCCTGCCCTGGCCCGACGACATGCGCCGGCACTTCGCCAAGGACTGCCAACAAGGATATCAAGATGAATGACGCCATCTCCCACCAGCTGCTTCACCCCTCTCACTGGAAGGCTGCCGTGGGCTACGCCAACGGCGTGCTCGCCACTGGCCGCACGGTCTTCGTCGGCGGCCAGATCGGCTGGAACGGCGATCAGGTCTTCGAGAGCGACGATTTCGTCGCCCAGGTGCATCAGGCACTGGCCAATATCGTCGAGGTGCTCCAGGTCGCCGGTGCCGGCCCCGAACACCTGGTGCGGCTGACCTGGTACGTGACCGACAAGCAGGAGTATCTGGCCAGGCTCAAGGAGGTGGGTGCCGCCTATCGCGAGGTGATAGGCAAGCACTTCCCGGCCATGACCATGGTCCAGGTAGCCGACCTGATCGAGGACCGGGCCAAGGTGGAGATCGAAGCGACCGCCGTCATTCCCGACGCTTGATCAGCCGCCGTGAAAGGCCGCGATACGCTGAACGAAACGTCCGCCCGGCGCGTAGTGGTGGAGAATGGTGAAGTGATCGTCGCCGGGTGAGAGCTCGGCGCTCACCGCCATGCCCTGGGCCTCGAGATGCTCGGCATGGGCCTGCATCTGACGGGCGAACTCCATGGACTCCTCGCCCCCCGCGACCAGATGCACCGGGGCGGCTACCCGACAGGGCAGGAACAGCGGACTGTAGGTCTGTACGTCGCGGCCGGTAAGCTGCAGCTTGGGCTGCAGCCACGACCAGGGGAAAGGGCGCAGGTCATAAAGTCCGCTGATGCACAGGGCACCCTCGAGCAGATCGTCGGGCAGGCCGTACTTACCTTGCCAGTCGGTGGCCAGTAGCATGGCGGTCAGGTGGCCCCCGGCGGAGTGGCCGGAGACGCTGAGCCGTGACGGATCGACGCCCAGTGAGGCGCCATGACGGTAGGCCCAGGCCACGGCGGCGCGCGCCTGCCTCACCACTTCGCCGAACGCCACCGTGGGGCACAGCGCATAGTTGACCACCGCCACGTTGATGCCCGCCGCCACCAGCCCTTCGGCCACGAAGCCGAACTCCCGATGGCCCAGCGAGCGCCAGTAGCCGCCGTGCAGGAACAGGTGCAGCGGCGCACCCTCGGCATCGGCGTGGTAGACGTCCATGCGTTCGGCCAGGGTCGGCCCGAAGGCGACGTTTTCGGTGACGCGGCAGCGCTCACGCAGCGCATCGCTGCGTGCCTGCCAGTCGCCAAGCAGCGCAGCCGGGTCGCGGCCGCGCATGGGATCGTATTCCCGGTCGATGGCTTCCTGGGTGGCGAAGTCACGATAGAGCATGACGGCTCCTTGTTGTTATTGCTTGCGTCACGTCGCGCCGGTTATGCAGGATGATGATGACCGTTCAGACGCGAGGGTCGCTGGCGGAAGGCGCCGAGCAGGATGCCCAGCGGCGCCACGGCCAGGATCACGAAACCGATCAGGGTCCAGCCCGGCAGCGAGATGCCCAGCAAGAGGAAGTCGATCTCGGCGCACTCGCCGGAGCCGGAGAGCACCATGCTCACCACGTCGCGCATGGGCAGGATGTCCATCATGTAGTCGAGACCGGGACCGCAGCTCGGCACCTGCTCCGGCGGCAGCGACTGCAGCCACAGGTGGCGCCAGGCCACGCCGATGCCGCCCAGCACCGCGGCCAGCGACAGACCGCCGTAGAGCGCGGCCCCGACTCGCCCGCGAGGGTTGTGGATGGCTGCGATGGCGAACACGGCGGCCGCCGCCAGCACGGCGACCCGCTGGAAGATGCACAGCGGACAGGGCTCGAGCCCGCCGATGTGCTCCAGGCCCAACGCGACACCCATCATCAAGGCGCAGAAGGCCAGTCCGGCCAGGCTCCACTGGCGCACGGAGAGGCGCCGCAAGGTATCGGGCATCACCTGCCTCCCTGACTCGCCATGGCCACTCGCGGTTCACGGGCGCTGGCGAAGTAATCATCGAGAAATGCGTCGAAGTGCAGCGCATCGGCGTCTTCGATATCGCGCTGTTGCTGATGCGAAGTGCCGACCAGCTGTTCGAAGTTGGCCGCTCGTGCCGGGCCGATGGGTTCCCGGCGAAACCGCTCGGCATGCTCGCCGGCGAGGGCGAGGATGGCCTCGATGAACTCCTCGCCGGTCGACTCCAGCCGCGCCAGCAGCCGGCCGGAGGGCGTCAGCGACGGATCCTCGAGCCAGGGGGCAAGCGAGGCGACGGCATCCGCATGGGGAGTGCCCTCTTCCAGCGCATCGAGCAGCTCGGCGGCCTGAGCGATCTCGGCGAAAATCTCTCCGCCCCAATCGGCCACGCTGCGCTGCGCGCCGTCCTGCATCAGCCTGAGCTCGGGGTCGCGGCCGCGCTCGACGACCAGGCGCCGGTTGTCGTCCAGCCGGTCGCACTCTTCGTCCGGAATCCAGGGGCTCTCGGCCAGCAGGCACCACACCAGGAAGGCGTCGATGAAGCGCAGCCGCGCCTCGTCGATGCCCAGCGGCAGGAAGGGGTCGAGATCGAGACAGCGCACCTCGATGTACTCGACGCCGCGCGCCTCCAGCGCCTGGCTGGGGGTCTCGTCGTGACGGGTGACACGCTTGGGCCGGATGTCGCTGTAGTACTCGTTCTCGATCTGCAGGATGTTGGCGTTGAGCTGCTGCCAGTCGCTGCCGCTGCGCACGCCCAGCGCCTCGTAGGCGGGCCACGGCGTCTGGATGGCATGGCGCAGGGTACCGACATAGTTGGCCAGCGAGTTGAAGCAGATCTTCAGCTGCGCCTGCACCTTGTTCTGGTAGCCGAGGTCGGACATGCGCAGGCTGGTGGCATAGGGCGACACCAGGGTATCGCGCCCATGCGCGTGCAGCTTGTCGGGAATGTTGCCATCAGGCAGGAAGCTGCGGTCGAGCGCCGGCGAAGCGCCGAACAGGTAGAGCAGCAGCCAGCTGTGACGGCGGAAATTGCGGATAAGGCCGAAATAGCGGCTGGAGCGGTAGTCGTCGAGGTCGACGTCGTGGGCTCCATCGCGCTCGCGCAGCAGCGTCCACAGCTCGTCGGGCAGCGAGACGTTGTAATGGATACCGGCGATGGCCTGCATGATGCGGCCGTAGCGCACGTCGAGTCCCTTGCGGTAGACGTGCTTCATGGTACCCACGTTGGAGCTGCCGTAGTCGGCGATGGTCACGCTGTCGTTGCCATCGAGACGAGCCGGCATGCTGGCCGGCCAGATCAGCTCCTCGCCCAGATGGCGGTAGCTGAAGCGGTGCAGGTCGGCGAGGAAGTCGACCGCATCGCCGGGGCGGCAGTACACCGGCGTGATGTACTCCAACAGCGCCTCGGAATAATCCGTGGTGATGTGCGGATGCGTCAGCTTGGAGCCCAGCGCGTACGGGTGCGGCGTGGCGGCGATACGCCCCGCGCCATCGACCCGCAACCCCTCCTTCTCCAGGCCGCGGCGCAGGCGCCCGAAGCGACCCTGAGCCGCCAGCTCGGTGAGGCGTGTAACGGTAGCAGTGTAATCAGACAAGGCGTGGACCCCGTGTCTAGGAGGCCTTCAACGGGCCTCTCGGTCGATGCATGCCGGCCGCCCAGGACGGCCGGACACGCCAATGATGTCGAGAGTATGGCGACACAGGCGCCAGGATCAAGATTTGCCCTTTCTGGCCTTGAGCAGAGCCGCTCCCAGCGCCCCCATCTGGTTGGGCTGAGACTGCTCGCGAGGTGCGTTATTGCGCGGGGCCTTGCCCTGACCGCCCCGCCGCTCGCCCTGGCCAGCACGCGACGATCTGCCACCCTCGGCCTCGCCCGGCTGATCGTCGAGCCGCATGGAGAGCCCGATACGCGCGCGCTCGAGATCCACGCTCATCACCTTGACCTTGACGATGTCGCCTGCCTTGACCACCGAGCGCGGATCCTCGACGAACTTGTCCGACAGCGCCGAGATGTGCACCAGGCCGTCCTGATGCACGCCGATGTCGACGAAGGCACCGAAGTGGGTGACGTTGGTCACGCTGCCCTCGAGGATCATGCCCGGCTCCAGGTCCTTGAGCGTCTCCACCCCCTCGCGGAACTCGGCGGCCTTGAACTCGGGGCGGGGGTCGCGGCCCGGCTTGTCGAGTTCCTTGAGAATGTCGCTGATGGTCGGTACACCGAAGCGCTCGTCGGCGAACTCGGCGGGCTTGACCGTCTTCAGCGTGGCACTGTCGCCGATCAGGCTCGCTACCGGGCGACCGCTACGGCTGGCGATACGCTCCACCACCGGGTACGCCTCGGGGTGCACGGCGCTGGCATCGAGCGGGTTGTCGCCGTTCATGATGCGCAGGAAGCCGGCGCACTGTTCGAAGGTCTTGGGCCCCAGGCGGCTGACGTCGAGCAGCTGCTTGCGGCTGGCGAAGGCGCCCTCGGCGTTACGCCGGGCGACGATGGCCTCGGCCAGCGCCGGGTTGAGGCCGGCCACCCTCGAGAGCAGCGCGCTGGAGGCGGTATTGAGGTCGACCCCGACGGCGTTGACGCAGTCCTCGATCACCGCTTCCAGACTCTTCGACAGCTGCAGCTGCGAAACGTCGTGCTGGTACTGACCCACGCCAATGGATTTGGGTTCGATCTTGACCAGCTCGGCCAGCGGATCCTGCAGGCGTCGGGCGATGGACACCGCGCCGCGGATGGTGACGTCGAGTTCGGGCAGCTCGCGGGCGGCATACTCCGACGCCGAGTAGACCGAGGCCCCGGCCTCGCTGACCATCACCTTGGAGAGCTGTTTCTTGCCAGCGAACAATTTGAGCAGGTCGCCGGCCAGCTTGTCGGTCTCGCGGCTGGCCGTGCCGTTGCCCACGGCGATAAGCGCCACGTCGTGCTTGTCCACCAGCTTGGCCAACTGCGCCAGGGACTCGTTCCAGGCGTTGCGCGGCGCATGGGGAAAGATCGTGGCGTGCTCGAGGAACTGACCGGTGGCGTCCACCACCGCCACCTTGCAGCCGGTGCGCAGGCCCGGGTCGATGGCCAGGGTCGCCTTCTGCCCCGCCGGGGCGGCCAGCAGCAGGTCCTTGAGGTTGGCAGCGAAGACCTCGATGGCATCGAGCTCGGCGCGTTCGCGCAGCCGCCCCATCAGCTCGGTCTCGAGGTGAGTATAGAGCTTGACCCGCCAGGTCCAGCGCACCACGTCGGCCAGCCACTTGTCGGCGGCGCGGCCCTCGTCGCGGATGTCAAAATGCCTGGCGATGGCCACCTGGGCGGGATGGATCGGCGCCTCGTCTTCGCCGGGCAGGCGGATGGCCAGGGTCAGCACGCCCTCGTTGCGCCCGCGGAACATTGCCAGCGCGCGATGCGACGGCGTCTTGGCCAGCGCCTCGTCGTGCTCGAAGTAGTCGGAGAACTTGGCGCCCTCGCGCTCCTTGCCGGCAATCACCCGGGCGCTGAGCTCGCCTTCGCTCCACAGCCGCTCGCGCAGTGTACCGACCAGTTCGGGATCCTCGGCGAAGCGCTCCATGAGGATCTGGCGCGCGCCGTCCAGCGCCGCCTTGGCGTCCTCGATGGCCGGAATATCGCCCTCGGCGGGGCGCAGGTAGTTGGCGGCCTCGCTCTCGGGGTCGAGGGTGGGATCGGCCAGCAGCGCATCGGCCAGCGGCTCGAGGCCGGCCTCGCGGGCGATCTGGGCCTTGGTGCGGCGCTTCTTCTTGTACGGCAGGTAGAGGTCTTCCAGGCGCTGCTTGGTATCGGCGGCCTGGATCTGCCCCGCCAGCTCCGGTGTCAGCTTGCCCTGTTCGTCGATGGCGGCAAGCACGGCGACCCGGCGCTCCTCCAACTCACGCAGGTAGCGCAGGCGTTCGTCGAGATTACGCAACTGGGTGTCGTCGAGGCCGCCGGTGACCTCCTTGCGGTAGCGGGCGATGAAGGGCACGGTAGCGCCGCCATCGAGCAGTTCCACGGTAGCGGAGACCTGCTGCGGGCGAACGGCGAGTTCCTCGGCGAGGCGCGAAATGATCCGGGTCGTGGCGTCCATGACTTCCTTGGTATTGCGACAGCGAAAGATCGCGCCAAGGTACCACAAACGCCACGCCCTCGCCGCCAGGATCAGCGTCGCCAGCCGATGTCGTCCCAGAAGTGACGGCGGGCCTCGCGAGCCGCCTCGTGCCGGGTCAGGCCGATGTCGCGCAGCTGGTGGTCGCTGAGCTCGAGCAGCTGGCTGCGCTCGTGGCGCAGCTGCACCAGGCGATCCATGCGCCGCGCCCAGCGCCACAGCTCGACGATGAAGCGCAAACGTCCGCGGGAGCGGGGTACGCAGTGGGGTGAGGCATGCTCACAGACTATCGCTGCCTTCATGTTCATGCGGTGCTTCCTCCTTCCGATGATGCGATGGAGAAAGTCTCGACGAAGCGCTAGAATCAATCCAACGAATAGTTGTTATGCCCATCATCACACTGCTTGATGGAATAACCTGCGAAACCGCTGGGAAAAACGGCCATGCTCCACACCATCGACCATGAACTGCTGCGCACCTTCGTCGCCATCGTCGACCACGGCGGTTTCACCCGCGCGGCCCAGGCGGTCAATCGCACCCAGTCCGCCGTCAGCATGCAGATCAAGCGGCTCGAGGAGGACGTGATCCAGCGACCGCTGTTCGAGCGTCAGGGACGCCAGATGCATCTGACCAGCGAAGGTACCACGCTGCTCGGCTACGCTCGCCGCATCCTCGCACTGCAGGGCGAGGCGCTCAACATGCTGCGCGAGCCGGATATGGTGGGACGGGTACGCATCGGCGTGCCGGACGACTTCGTCATGCGCTTCCTGCCGGGCATCCTGAAATCGTTTTCGCAGACCTGGCCACTGGTAGACGTCGAAGTGCAGTGCGCCCCCTCCTCGGAACTGCTCGGGCGCCAGCAGGGCAGTCTGGATCTGAGCATCGTGACCCGTGAAGTGGGTCAGGAGATCGGCACCATCCTGCGCCGTGAGGAGACGGTCTGGGTGGTGGCGGAGAGCCACCCGGTGCACCGCCAGTCGCCGCTGCCCCTGGCGCTGTTCGAGGAGCCCTGCTTCTGTCGCCGGCACGCCTGCAACGCCCTGACCCGCGCCGGGCGTCAGTATCGCATCGCCTACTCCAGCCCCAGCCTGGCCACGCTGCAGGCGGTAGTGGGTGCCGGGCTTGCCGTCTCCGCACTGATGAAGAGTCTGGTTACGCCCGGGATGCGGGTGCTCGACGAGGCGGACGGTCTGCCCCCGCTGCCGGACGGTTCCATCGTGCTGCTGCGCTCGCCCGAGGCCAGCTCACCGGCAGTGGATGGGCTGGCGCAGCACATCGTCGAGGGCTTCAGGTAGCCGCCGGCACGAAGGTCAGCGCCAGGCCGTTGTTGCACCAGCGCAGGCCGGTAGGCTCGGGGCCGTCGCTGAACACATGGCCCTGATGCCCGCCGCAGCGAGCGCAGTGATATTCGCGCCGCGGCCAGATCAGGCTGAAATCGAGCTGGCTGAGCAGATGCCCCTCGATGTGATCGAAGAAGCTCGGCCAGCCGGTGCCGGAGTCGTACTTCATGGCGCTCTCGAACAGCGGCAGATCGCAGCCGGCGCAGCGGTACTCCCCATCGCGCCACTCCTTGTCGAGCGGACTCGAAAACGGCGGCTCGGTACCGTGGTCGCGCAGGATCTCGAACTGCTCGGGCGTGAGACGCTCGCGCCATTCGTCCCGTGACAGCTCGATGCGCTCGAGATCCGGCGCCGGTTCGAGACTGAGCCTCGGAAACCCCCAGCCGACTCCCGGCAGCAGCCAGGCGGCACCACCCGCACCCAGCGCGCCGAGAAAGTGACGACGTTTCATTGTTCTCCCCCAGCGCCGCTGCGCGACGCCACCAGACATGAGTGAGTGCCCTTTACGCTCAGACCCGCGACGTATTGAGCGGTTCGCTATTGGCCGGACCTCGCTTCTCGTCTAGAGTCGAACGTCTCTCACAAGGCGCCGTGGGCTCGATCGTGCACCGATTCATGACACGCTGGCACTCCCTGATGGCCTGTCTCGGCCTGCTGGCCCTGACGCTGGCTATCGGCGGGCCATTGCTGAGCCAGACCCAGCGCCTGCTCGAAGCCCAATCGGCGCCTCATCCCACGCATCATCAGACCGCACATCACCACCACGCCACCACAGCAGCTCATGCCAATGCGCACTCGCATGGGCACGCCACCGCCGCAAACGGCCATGACGATCACCTGGCGGCCTGCGGTTACTGTCCGCTCTTCCTGCACATGCCGGGGATGCTGGTACAGGACGCCGTCACTCTTGCCCGGCCCGCTGTTTCCCCCGCTCCCCTTGGCGCCGGCATTTATCGCCCGCACACAGGCCAGCGGTATCGGCTCTATCATGGCCGCGCTCCACCGCTTCGCTCCCTCGTTTGATCTTCGGTTCGTCGCGAGGACTCCCAGCTCTGGGCAGCTCTCGTGACCGTTCGTCCCCTGATCAGGAGCGTTTCTCCATGTCTCGACAACCGGCGACGGCTCCCCGTCGCACCGGCAGGCTACTGCTTGCCTTGGTAACCCGGCTGCACGCCTATATCGGCCTCTTCGTTGCCCCCTTCATGCTGGTGGCGGCACTCTCCGGCATTGCCTACGTCCTGACGCCCTCGCTCGAGGCCTGGCTCTACCGCGATGCATTGAATGGTGTACAGGGCGGGACGGCACAGCCGCTTGCCCTGCAGGTCGAAGTGGCACAGCGTGCGCTGAGCACGGGCGACATGCCGGCAGTCGTCCGACCGGCGCCGCATCCGGGCGGAACCACTCGGGTCATGTTCGCGTCAGCCGAGCTCGGTCCCTCGCAGCATCGTGCCCTCTTCATAGATCCAGTAAGCCTCGAGATCAAGGGCGACATGCCGGTGTATGGCACCAGCGGCGTGCTGCCTCTGCGCACTACCATCGACCTGTTCCACCGTGAGCTGCTGATGGGCGACATCGGCCGGTACTACAGCGAACTCGCCGCCTCCTGGCTGTGGGTAGCTGCCTTCGGCGGGCTGGCCCTGTGGCTGCAGCGCCGCCGAGCGCTACGAGCCCAGCAAGGGCCGGCGGCCCTGCGCCGCCGGCATGCCACCCTGGGCATGGTGGCAGCACTAGGGCTGGTGTTCTTCTCAATTACCGGCCTGACCTGGTCGCAGTGGGCGGGCGGCAACATCGCCGAGCTGCGCCACGCCTGGGGCTGGGGTACGCCTAGCGTAACCACACAGCTCCCCGAGGCGGTGCCCCAGGCGCACGACGCTCATGGCGAGCACGGTGAGCACAGCCATGCTCAAGCGCCGGATGCGGGGGTGAGCCTGGCGGACTTCGATCTCGCCCTGAGCGCTGCCCGCACGGCCGGCATCGATGCAGCACTGCTGCAGATCGAGCCGCCACGCAGCGCAGACAGAGCCTGGCGAGTGGTGGAGATCGATCGCAGTTGGCCAACCCAGGTGGATCAGGTCGCCCTGCATCCACAGACCATGGCCGTCATCGACCGTACCGATTTCACCACCTTCCCCCTGGCCGCCAAGCTCACCCGCTGGGGCATCGACCTACACATGGGTGTGCTCTTCGGCCTGCCCAACCAGTTGGCCCTGGCGGCGATGGCCGGCTGCCTGGTGGTGCTGGTGTGCTGGGGCTATACGATGTGGTGGCGACGTCTGCGAGCAGCCCGGCACAGAAGCCGGGAAACGCTGAGTGAGATCTTCGTGGCGCTGCCTTGGGGCGCTCGGCTGGGCGTGCTGATGACGGCCGTGGCGCTGGGCCTGGCGCTACCGGTACTGGGCGCGAGCCTGGCCCTGTTCGCGGTGGTGGATGTGCTGCGCTGGCGGTCGGACCGGCGACGAGAGCCTCGGCTCGCCTAATCCCGATAACGCAACGGGGGAGAGGCTAGCGCCTCTCCCCCGTTGTCAACGCCAGAGCTTTCGGCTTCAGGTCAGGCTGGGCCCGGCCTTGACGATGGCTTCGCTGACGCCGTCGAACTTCTTGAAGTTGTCGACGAACTTGGCGGCCAGGTCACGCAGCTTGCGGTCATAGGCGGCCTGGTCTTCCCAGGTCTCGCGCGGGTCGAGCAGGCTCGAGTCGACGCCGGGCACTGCAACCGGCACGTCCAGGTTGAGGCCCTCGATGCGCTTGGTCTCGACTTCGCGCAGCACGCCGGACTGGATGGCGCTGATGATGGCGCGAGTGGTCGGGATGGAGAAGCGCGAGCCGCCTTCACCGTACGAGCCGCCGGTCCAGCCGGTGTTGACCAGGTAGACCTGGGCGTCCTTGGCCTCGACGCGCTTGATCAGCAGGTCGGCGTAGACACGTGCCGGGCGCGGGAAGAACGGCGCACCGAAGCAGGTGGAGAAGGTCGCCGCCAGGCCTTCGGAAGAGCCCATCTCGGTGGAACCCACCTTGGCGGTGTAGCCGGAGAGGAAGTGGTAGGCCGCCGCCTCCTTGGACAGCACCGACACCGGCGGCAGCACGCCGGACATGTCGCAGGTCAGGAAGATGATGGCGTTGGGTTCGCCGGCACGGTTTTCCGGTACGCGCTTCTCCACGTGCTCCAGCGGATAGGCGGCGCGGGAGTTCTGGGTCAGGCTGTCGTCGGTGTAGTCGGGCTCGCGACGGTCGTCGAGCACCACGTTCTCGAGTACGGTGCCGAACTTGATGGCATTCCAGATGACCGGCTCGTTCTTCTCGGAAAGGTCGATGCACTTGGCGTAGCAGCCACCCTCGACGTTGAACACGGTGCCGGGGCCCCAGCCATGCTCGTCGTCACCGATCAGGTAGCGTGCCGGGTCGGCGGAGAGCGTGGTCTTGCCGGTGCCGGAAAGGCCGAAGAACAGTGCCGTGTTGCCGTCCTCGCCGACGTTGGCCGAGCAGTGCATGGGCAGCACGTCGGAAGCCGGCAGCAGGAAGTTCTGCACCGAGAACATCGCCTTCTTCATCTCACCGGCGTAGCGCATGCCGGCGATCAGCACCTTCTTCTGGGCGAAGTTGATGATCACGGTGCCGTCGGAGTTGGAGCCGTCACGATTCGGGTCGCACTCGAAGTGGGGTGCGTTGAGGATGGTCCACTCCGCCTTGGCGGCGGGGTTGTAACCTTCCGGACGCACGAACATGGTGCGACCGAAGAGGTTGTGCCAGGCCGTCTCGGTGGTCACCCGCACCGGCAGGTAGTGGGTCGGGTCGCTGCCCACGTGGAGTTCGGAAACGAAGCGGTCGCTGCTGTTCAGGTAGTCCTCGACACGCGCCCAGAGAGCATCGAACTTGGCGGCCTCGAAGGGACGGTTGACGCTGCCCCAGTCGATGTCGCCGCTGGTGGAAGGCTCGTCGACGATGAAGCGATCCGTGGGCGAACGGCCGGTACGCAGGCCGGTGTTCACCACCAGGGCGCCGTTTGCAGCCAGGTGGCCCTCTCCGCGTGCCACGGCACGCTCGATGAGCTCTGCGCTGCTGAGATTGACGTGTGCTTGAGGAGCGGCTTGGGATGTGGTCATGTCGTTTCCTGGGCCTTGCGGCCGGTTCTCTCTCGTGTGCCAGGCGTCGATACGCCATTGCGTTGCGTTTCCGATCGTCCCTGTGCGGATGCATGCCGTCTTGTAATGAAGGCGATCGGCCATTAAGCGGGCGCCATTATGGCAAAAAGGAAGCCATCAGGAAACGAGAACTTTGACCGAAGTTCTTGTAGTTTTACTACTACATCGAGACATATCGCCGCAGGTTGACGACGCCCGAACTTGTGCATTGCAGCATCGTCAGGCGAACGAACGAGACGCCCTCGAGACATCTCGTTCGTCGTGTTAGACAGGCGGGTCAGTGCAGCGTGGGAGCAGCACCACCCTGCTCGTGCAGCAACGCCTCGACTTCGCTCTCGCCGAAGCGGTAATGGGTGTGGCAGAAGTGGCACTGGGTCTCGATCTCGCCCTGCTCGGCCAGCACGTTGCGCAACTCGTCGCCCCCCAGGGTCAGCAGCGCTTCCGCGATGCGTTCCCGCGAGCAGGTGCAGCCGAAGCGCAGCGCCTTGGGCTCGAACACCCTCACCGTCTCTTCGTGGTAGAGCCGGTGCAGCAGCTCACGCTGTTCGAGCCCCAGCAGCTCGTAGGTTTTCAGGGTCTTGGCCAGTTGCACGGTGCGCTCCCAGGCGTCCTCGTCCTGGTTCTGCGACTCGTCCGGCAGGCGCTGCAGCAGCAGCCCGGCGGCACGCTGGCCGTCGGCGCTCAGCCACAGCTGAGTGGGCAACTGCTCGGACTGCGAGAAATAGGCCTCGAGACAGCCGGCCAGGCTGTCGTGGTCGAGCGCCACGATGCCCTGGTAGCGATTGCCTTCGCGGGGGTCGAGGGTGATGACGATATGACCCTCGCCCACCAGCTCACGGAAGGCCGCCTCGCCCTCCGGCAGGCTGGCGTCTTCGGCCAGACGAGCGATGGCGCGCAGCTCGCCGCCGGGGTTGGACTCCGCCATCAGCAGCGACAGCTCTCCCTGCCCGCGTACCTCGATGCTGAGAATCCCGTCGAGCTTGACGGTGTCGGTGAGCAGCGCCACAGCCGCCAGCAGCTCACCCAACAGGCGGTTGACGGCCGGCGGATAGCCGTGCCGCTCGAGCACTTCGCCGTAGGCCCGCTCCAGCGTGACGATCTCGCCACGGACGTTGGTGCGTTCGAAAAGAAAGCGCTGGATCTGATCGGTCATCATCGATTCCGGAAAAGTCATTCGTCATGCTGGCGCTGGAAGCGCTGGATGTCCCGACGCTGTTTCTTGTCGGGTCGTTTGAGCGGATGCTGCATGGCCTGATTGGTCAGGCGCCGGCCTTCGGCCTCACGCGCACGGCGCTCGGCGCTCTCGTCGGTTTCGCGGTAGAGTTCACGAGCCTCGGGGGCGCCGCGGCGCTGATCGGAGAGCGCCAGGACTTCCACCTCCCACACGTCCCAGCCCTGGGGTACGCGAATCAGCGCCCCCACCTCCACGTTCTTGCTGGTCTTGGCGCGGCCGCCATTGTAATGCACCTTGCCGCCCTCGATGGCCTTCTTGGCCAGGGCCCGGGTCTTGAAGAAGCGGGCGGCCCACAGCCACTTGTCGAGTCTTACGTTATCCACCGACGCCTCCTGTCTCGCCAGGCTTGCCCTTGTCGCCACGCATCTTGTCGCCACGTGTCATGTCTCCACGTACCTTGTCGCCACGTACCTTGTCGGCACGTACTTCAGAGGGTAGCGCTTCGGGTAGGATCGTGGCGAAGCGGTCCAGGGCAATGAACTCCTTGAGCTCCTTTTCCGGCTGCGTGCTGTCAGGCTGCTTGATACCCAGCAGATGGCGGATGCCGAACTCCCGGGCGCTCTCCAGCACCTCGGGGTTGTCGTCGATGAACAGCGTGCGGGCCGGATCGAAGGGCTCGACGTCCTGCAGCGCGAACCAGAACTCCTGGGCCTCCTTGGGCACGCCGAGATCCGCCGAGGAGACGATGGCGTCCAGGTACTCCTCGAGGCCGGTGAGGGGCAGCTTGAGTTCGAGGCTTTCGCGATCGGCGTTGGTGGCCAGCACCACCCTGGGGTGTGCCTGCTTGAGCCACTTGAGGAAGTCCAGCGCGTCGCTGCGCAGGCCGATCAGGTGCTGGATCTCGCGCTTGAGCGCGACGATGTCCACGCCCAGCTCCCGGCTCCAGTAGGCCAGGCTGTACCAGTTCAAGGTGCCCTTCTCGCGAATGATGCGCGAGCGCAGCTGCTCCTGCGTGGCCTCGTCGAGGCGATGCAGCTCGACGTAGCGGCGTGGCAGATGCTCCAGCCAGAAGTGGCTGTCGAAGTGAAGGTCGAGCAGTGTGCCGTCCATGTCCAGCAGAACGGTATCGATGGCGCGCCAATCGATCATGGCGACTCCCGGTAGCATCTGAGCGGTGGAAGGCGTGATATTGTACCCAAAGGACAATGGCGGCGCATTCCCGGCTGGATGCCATGCCGACGGTCACCCGCACGAAACGGAGCCTTCATGTCAGACAAGCTGCCCTTGCAAAAACCCCAGGTGCTCTCCCGCCAGTCGGTGGCACGCAGCCGCCTGTTCCACATCGAGTCGCTGGAGCTGCGTTTCGCCAACGGTGCCGAGCGCACCTTCGAGCGCCTGACCGGCAGCGACCAGGGCGCAGTGATGATCATCGCCATGCCCGACCCCGACCACGTCCTGCTGATTCGCGAGTACGCAGCGGGCTTCGAGGACTACGTGCTGACCCTGCCCAAGGGCCTGGTCGACCCGGGTGAGGACATCGTAACCGCCGCCAATCGCGAACTGATGGAAGAGTGCGGCTTCGGCGCCCGACGCATCGAGCCGCTGGTGGAACTGTCGCTGGCGCCCAACTACATGCGTCATCGCATGCAGGTGTTGCTGGCCACCGAACTCTATCCCAAACGCCTGCCGGGCGACGAGCCGGAGCCGCTGGTGGTCGAAACCCATGCGCTGGAGGAGCTACCGGCCCTGCTGATGCGCGACGACTTCCACGAGGCCAGGGCCATCGCCGCGCTGTTCATCGCCCGGGATACCCTGCGCCAGCGCCGTTACGACGAACCGCGCCTGGGCTGGTAGCGCCTGCTGTCGCGCTCAACCGTGGCGATGCAGGTGAGGTAGCGTGGCGCCGTTCTCCTTGAAGCGTATCCAGCGGCTCTGACGATAGCTGTCGAGTCCGGCCTCCAGCAGGGTCATGACCTCGATCGCCTCTTCCACGCTGACTGGCGGCAGGCCACCACCATCGAGCGCTTCGACGATGCCTGTGTAGTAAGCCAGATAATCTCCCGGCAGGCCGCCGTGCTCACGACGCACCATGCCCCCCTCGCCGCTTTCGTCGACCAGCGTCAGTTGGCCCGGACGCGGATCGATGCCCCAGTCGCGGGTCGGCATACGCCCCTCACGCAGCCAGTTCTCCTGCGGGTCGCGGCCATACTTGACGAAGCTTCCGCGGGTGCCGTGCAGCGCCAGTTGAGGCGTCGGCTCCGCCACCAGTGAGCTGGCGCGCAGGGTTACCCGCAGCCCGTCGTAATCGAGCAGAGCGTGAAAGTCGTCGTCCACCTCGGCGCCGTCGCGGGCCGCCATCAGGTCGAGCAGTATCGCCCGCGGCATGCCGAACAGCGTGCGGGCCTGATCGAGCAGGTGCGAGCCGAGGTCGTACCAGATACCGCTGCCGGGCTTGTGCTGCTCGCGCCAACGCTCGGCGACTTGCGGGCGAAATCGGTCGAAGCGCAGCTCCAGCGACACCGGCCGGCCGACGCCCTCCTCCTTCACCAACGCCTGCAGCGTGCGGAAGTCGCTGTCCCAGCGGCGGTTGTGGAACACGCTGACCAACCGCTCGGCCTTGTCGGCCTCGGCCTTGAGCAGCCGCGCCTCGGAGAGCGACACCGTGAACGGCTTGTCGATCACCACATGCTTGCCGCCAGCGAGCGCTGCCTTGCCCAGGGCGAAGTGGGTCTCGTTGGGGCTGGCAATCACCACCAGATCGATGTCTGGCCGGCTCAGCAACGCCGCCGCCTTGGGCAGCACTTCGACGTCGGGCAGTACGGCATGCACTCGCTCGGGCGCACTGCTGACCACGGCCAACAGTTCGAGGCCCGGTGTGGCCTGGATCAGCGGGGCATGAAAGAAGCGGCCGGCGGTGCCGAAGCCGATCAGGCCGACGCCGAAGGTCTGCTTGCGCATGTCGTCGTTCCTTCTTGCTGAGGGAGAGCCCAAAGCCGACGAACCGGGCCTGGGCCCGGTTCGTCGCATACGTCAGTCGAGCTTGCTGAGGTCGCGCACCGCCCCCTTGTCGGCGGAGGTGGCCAACAGCGCATAGGCCTTGAGCGCGGCCGAGACCTTGCGCACGCGCTGGATGCTGGGCTTCCAGGCATCTTTTCCGCGCGCCTCTTCCGCCTCGCGCCGTGCCGCCAGCTCGCTGTCGGAGAGCTGCACGTCGATGCGGCGGTTGGGAATGTCGATGCGGATGATATCGCCCGAGCGCACCAGACCGATGGCGCCACCGGCGGCCGCCTCAGGCGAGACGTGACCGATGGAGAGCCCCGAGGTACCGCCGGAGAAGCGACCGTCGGTGAGCAGCGCACACGCCTTGCCCAGTCCTTTCGACTTGAGGTACGAGGTGGGATAGAGCATCTCCTGCATGCCCGGCCCGCCCTTCGGCCCCTCGTAGCGGATGACGACGACCTCGCCCTCCTTCACCTTGCCCGCCAGGATGTGCTCCACCGCCTGGTCCTGGGACTCGACCACGTGGGCCGGCCCTTCGAACACCAGGATGGAGTCGTCGACGCCGGCGGTCTTCACCACGCAGCCGTCCACGGCAATGTTGCCGGAGAGCACCGCCAGGCCGCCCTCTCTGGAGAAGGCATGCTCGAGGTCGCGAATACAGCCGTTGGCGCGGTCGCCATCGAGGGTCGGCCAGCGCGCACTCTGGGAGAAGGCCACCTGGGTCGGCACCCCCCCGGGGCCGGCCTTGAAGAACTCCACCACCTCGGGTGACGGATTGCGCATGATGTCCCACTCGTCCAGCGCATCCTTGAGGCTATCGCCATAGACGGTGGGCACGCGGGTATCGAGCACCCCGGCACGATCCAGCTCGCCGAGGATCGCCATGATGCCGCCGGCGCGATGCACGTCCTCGATGTGGTACTTCTGGGTGTTGGGCGCCACCTTGCACAGCTGCGGCACCTCCCGCGACAGCCGGTCGATGTCGGCCATGCCGAAATCGATCTCGGCCTCCTGGGCGGCGGCCAGCAGGTGCAGGATGGTGTTGGTGGAACCGCCCATGGCGATGTCCAGGGTCATGGCGTTCTTGAACGCCGCCTTGGAGCCGATGGCGCGCGGCAGCAGGTGTGCCTCGTCGCCCTCGTAGTAGCGCTTGGCCAGCTCGACGATGCGATGACCGGCGGTCTCGAACAGGCGGCGACGGTCGGCATGGGTGGCCAGCACCGTGCCGTTGCCCGGCAGCGCCAGGCCCAGCGCCTCGGTCAGACAGTTCATCGAGTTGGCGGTGAACATGCCGGAGCAGCTGCCGCAGGTGGGGCAGGCGCTGCGCTCCACCTCGGCCAGGGTCTCGTCGTCCACCGAGTCGTCGGCGGCCATGACCATGGCGTCGACCAGGTCGAGACCGTGATCGAGCAGCTTGGTCTTGCCGGCCTCCATGGGGCCTCCGGAAACGAAGATCACCGGGATGTTGAGGCGCATGGCGGCCATCAGCATTCCGGGAGTGATCTTGTCGCAGTTGGAGATGCACACCAGGGCATCGGCGCAGTGGGCATTGACCATGTACTCGACGCTGTCGGCGATGATGTCACGGCTCGGCAGCGAATAGAGCATGCCGTCGTGGCCCATGGCGATGCCGTCGTCCACGGCGATGGTGTTGAACTCCTTGGCCACCCCACCGGCCTTCTCGATCTCCCGCGCCACCAGTTGGCCCATGTCCTTGAGGTGCACGTGCCCGGGCACGAACTGGGTAAAGGAGTTGGCCACGGCGATGATCGGCTTGTGGAAGTCCTCGTCCTTCATGCCGGTGGCGCGCCACAGGGCGCGGGCGCCGGCCATGTTGCGGCCGGCGGTGGTGGTACGGGAGCGATATTCGGGCATGGTGTCCTCTTCGTGCGCATTGCGCTATACGGTTGACGCCGTCTTTGCCATCCAGGGGTGGCGACGATCTAGGCCATGATTCTGTCATGCACGAGCCGAGGCGGCTAGACCACGAGGGGATGAGCGTCTGAAAGCGGCTCGGTGCCATACAGTACCCAGACGTCCAGCGCCGGGCCCAGCTCCTCGACCAGGCGCAGCTTGTCCGGATGGGCTTCCAGGGTCTGGCGGGCGCAGATGCCCGCCTCGAAGCGCCCTTCCAGCAGCCCCTCGGCCACCGCCACCGTGGTGGGTGCGTCGATCTCTTCGGCAAAACCCGAAAGGTCGGTGTAGTAGCGGGTGGCCGGCTGACGTGCCACCTGGCGCGGCGTGGCGATGTCGCGCTGCGCCAGCAGCACTAGCGGATGGCTGCCGGCGACGAAGACATCCACCGGAAAGACGCGGTGCATGTATCGTCCCACGCAGTCGGCGTGGCTGAAGTGGGCCGTGCACTGCAGCACCCGGTCAACCTCGCCCGCTACCAGCGCCGCGAAGGCCGTCGGGAAATCGTCGAAAAACCTCACCTCGGCATCGGCCAGACCGCGAGTCGCGAGATAGCGGCCCAGCACCAGCACATGGTTGTTCCCATCAGGCCCCAGCGTGGCAACGATCATGACATGACTCCTCAGTCAGCGATGCAAAAGGTCAGCGGCTCAAAAGGCGAAGATCACCAGCGACCCGACAATCACCAGCACCACCCGCAGCCAGGCCGCGCGCCGTGCGATCACACCATAGGAAATCGCCATCAGGCCCAGGGCGATCTTCACTGCATCGAAGATGGCGCCGAACGGGTCGAAGGCCAGACGAATCACGTCGGGGTTGGCGACCATGGCCAGCGGGATGATGTAGAGCCCGATGCCCAGCGCCATGGCCTTCAGCGCCACCTTGAGCCAGTTCTCCCCGACCATGCCGGCGGCGATGAATACCCCGCCGCACACCGGCGGCGTGATGGTCGAGAGCAGCGCGAACCAGAACACGAACAGGTGGGCCAGCAGCGGTTCGAGGCCCAGCGCCGTGAGTGCGGGTCCCGCCACCGAGACGCAGATCACGTAGGCTGCCGTGGTCGGCACCTCCATGCCCAGCACCAGGCAGGCCAGCGCCGTGAGCAGCAGCGCCGGCCACAGCATCTCGTTGGAAAGCGACAGGATGCCCGAGGTGATCTTGACCCCGAGACCGGTGAGCGACAGCACACCGATCACCAGCGAAGCGCAGATGATGATGGCACCGATCACCGCCACCTGACGTCCCGCGGTGACCATCGCCTCGGCCATTCGCGAGGCGAAGCCGCGCAGGGAGAAGGTCAGCGTCACGTCGAAGAACAGCAGCAGCATACCGGCAAAGATGGCGATGCTGGCGGCGTACTGCGGCGTGTAGCCGCCGAGGAAGATGCGCTCGAGCAGCAGCACGAAGGGCACGGCGAAGAACAGCGAGGTGATCGCCACCTCCTTGCCGCTGGCGCGGTCCTCCGCCGCCATGGGGCGCAGATCGTGGCGGGTGGCGTAGGCGTTGATGCCCATCCACACGGTAGCGAAGTAGAGGATCGCCGGCAGCAGCGCCGCCGCCATGATCTGGGTGTAGGGCGTGCCGGTGAGCTCCACCATGACGAAGGCGCCCGCCCCCATCAACGGCGGCATGATCTGCCCGCCCGAGGAGGCCACCGCCTCGACCCCGCCGGCCAAGGTGCGCGGATAGCCCAGGCGCACCATGGTGGGAATGGTAATGGCGCCGGTAGAAGCCACGTTGGCCGAGGCGGAGCCGGAGATGGAGCCCATCAGCGCCGAGGAGATCACCGAGACCTTGGCCGCGCCGCCGGTCAGGCGTCCGGCGAAGGCGCTGGCCATGTTCATGAAGCCGCGCCCCGCCTCGCCGGCGTTGAGCACCGCACCGAAGATGACGAAGATTGCCACCACGCCGACGCTGACCCCGGTGAGCGAGCCCCACAGGCCACTCTCGGCGATGGTCAGGGTGCCGACGAAGCTCTGCATCGGCAGACCAGGATGGCCGAACTGGCCAGGAATGTGCTCACCGAATACCGCGTAGGCCAGCGCCGCCACCGCTACCAGCGGCAGCGGCCAGCCGATCGCCCGACGCGCAGTCTCGAGGGTCAGCACGATCAGGAAGACCCCTAGCGCCATCTGAAAATTGTTGTCGATGAAGCCGTACTGGTTGGCCAGCGCCTCCTCGTTGAAGGCGATGTAGCCGCAGGCGGCGATACCGAGCACGGTCAGCAGCCAGCCGCTCCAGCGCTCGAAGGGGGTGCGGGCGGCCAGGATGAGTATCCACGGCAGCGCCAGCGCCAGGTGAATGGGCCGGCTGACCAGGGCCGGCGTCAGGCCGTAGAAGATCAGCCCGAGATGAAAGCAGACCGTTACAGTGCCGAGCACCACCCAGGCGGGGTGCAGGCGAGGTACGCCCTCGGCGTCGCTGCCCGTCGTTGAAGAAGAGAGTGTCGATAACATGAAAATGGGGATGCCTTGCGACCGCAGCGGGGGCATCCTTGCCCGCGCCGCCAGCCTTGGTTAACGCAGCTCGTCGGGAATCTCGATGCCGGCTTCGTCGTAATAGCGCACGGCACCGGGATGCAGGGTGCCGGCAATGTTGCCGATCATGTCGTGGGTGATGCTGCCCCACCAGGCGGTCTCGTCCGCCATGGCATCGCGACGCTCCCAGAAGGTCTTGGTCAGCGTGTAGGCGGTGTCATCGTCCATGCCGGTAGTGGTATAGGCGATCACCGGCAGCGAGGTGGTCTCCACATCCTGATCGACGCCGGAGTAGGTGCCGGCGGGGATGGTCTGGCGTGCCGCGCCGGTCTGCTCGATCTGCTCGTCGGTGAGGCTGACCAGGCTGATCGGCATGCTGGCGGCGGTTTCGATCACGTTGGGCGTGGGAAAGGAGCTGGCGGTGACGAAGGCATCGATCTGACCGTTCTTCAGCGCATCGGGGCCGCTGCCGATCTCGGCGTTGGCCACACGCACCTTGTCCAGCATGCCGAACAGCTCGAGATAGCGCTCCGCCTCACGCGCGCCGAAGGTGCCGCGCCCGATCAGGACATGCTTGCCTTCGAGATCCTCGAGCCCGATCACGCCCTCATCGCCTGCCGCCACGAAATGCATGGTGATGGAGGGAATGGGGAACAGGCCGCGAATCTCCTGGAAGCGCGGGCTCTGACGCTCGGCGAACGGTCCCTCGCCGGCCATGGCCTGTTCGACCAGACCGGGCGGCGTGGTGAACACATAGTTGCCCTGGCGCGCCATCACTTCCATGACGTTCTGCACCGAGCCCTGGCTCTCCTCAAGGGTCAGCACGACTTCGCCTCCGGTACCCCGGCGAATCGACTCGGACAGCTCGACGCCCATCTGATAGTAGGCGGTACCCGCCGACGCAGACTTGTAGGTGACCCGGGTTTCGGCCTGGGCGGAAAGCGCAGTGGCACCCAAGAGTACGGCCGTGGCCGAAGCCAGCAGAGTGCGGGTGAAGGTGAGCTTGCGGTTTGACATCTGTCTCTCCCTTATGGCGTCCAGCATCGCTGCGCGATGGCGTGCGTTTGTTGTAGTGGTCGATTCGTTATAAAGAAATGTCGTGCAAACGTCTATAATGCCGATTTTTTCAGACGAAGAATACCTAGGACATAGGATGCGAATCACGGCTGTACTGGGCGCCACCGGGGGAATCGGCAGCGCCGTCGTCACAAAGCTGATGGAAGCGGGCGATTTCGTCTTTCTGCTCGACCACGAACGGGCAGAAGCCCGGGCCAGCGCGCTACTGACAAGATGGCCGGAGCAAGGCGCCTTCCTTGCCTGCGACCTGGCCGAACCGGCCAGCATCGAGGCGGCCTTCGCCCATATCGCGGCCCATGGCGCGGGCCTCGACACCTGTATCAACGCCGCGGGCACGATTCGTCGGGGGCGCTTCGTCGAGGTGCCGAGGGCAGAGCTCGGGGAGATGCTGCAGGTCAACGTCGGCGGCGCCTATCTGGCACTGCAGGCCGCCGCCAGGCTGATGATGGCGGGTCACGGCGGACGCCTGGTCATCCTTGCCTCGGCCCATGGCTTGCGCACCACCGCCGAGCGCTCGACCTACGCCATGTGCAAGGGTGCCATGCTGGCGCTCGCCCGGGCGCTGGCGGTGGAACTCGGCCCCCACGGCATTCTGGTCAACGCCGTGGCACCCGGTCCGGTGAGCGCCGGCATGCAGGACGCCGAGTCCGAGTCACGGCGCCGCTGGCAAGCGGCCACGCCGCTCGGCCGGGTGGCCACCGCCGACGAGGTGGCCGCGGCCGTGGCCTTCCTGGCCTCAGCCGAGAACACTTTCGTCAGCGGCGAAACCCTGGTGGTAGACGGCGGCGCCAACGTTGCCATGTGAGGAGTGTCGGCGCCGCGCCGTCAGATACCGAAGGCAACCCTGGCCACGTCCTTGTAGCGCTTGGCGAAGTGCACCGTCATACCCTCCTTGAGGAAGTCGGGCAGTTCGTCATAGTCGCGGCGGTTGGCCTCAGGCAGGATCACCTCGAAGATCTTGCTGCGCCGCGCGGCGATGATCTTCTCGCGAATGCCGCCCACCGGCAGCACCTGGCCGGTCAGGGTCAGCTCACCGGTCATTGCCAGCGGCCGGTCGATGCCCTGGTGCCGCGCCAGCGACAGCAGCGCCGTGGTCATGGTCACCCCCGCCGAGGGGCCATCCTTGGGCGTGGCCCCTTCCGGCACGTGCAGATGCACGAAGGCCGAATCGAAGAAGTCGGCATCGACGCCATTCTCGGCGAGGTGGCCCAGGGTGTAGCTGTAGGCGATGTTGGCCGACTCCTGCATCACCTCGCCGAGCTTGCCGGTGAGCTTGAAGCCGCGGGTCAGCGAGTGCACTTTGCCCGCCTCGATGGGCAGCGTGGCGCCGCCCATCGAGGTCCAGGCCAGCCCGGTGACCACCCCTTCCCCCTTGAGCACCTGCTCCTGACGGAACAGCGGTGCGCCGAGGAACTCCTCGAGGTTCTTGACCGAGATACGCACCGAATCTCGATCGCCCTCCAGCAGCTTGACCGCCGACTTGCGGACGATGCTGTGCAGCTGCTTCTCTAGCTGACGCACGCCGGCCTCGCGGGCATAACCCTCTATCACCTGGCGCAGGGCGGCATCGGTGAGATTGATACGCTTGCGCGGGATCTTGTCGCGCTCGAGCAGTTTGGGCCATAGGTGGTGCTTGGCGATGGCCACCTTCTCCTCGGCGATGTAGCCCGAGAGGCGGATCTGCTCCATGCGGTCGAGCAGCGGCCCCGGGATCGAATCGAGAGTGTTGGCGGTACACACGAACAGCACCTTGGAGAGGTCCAGGCGGACGTCGAGATAGTGGTCGAGGAAGTCGACGTTCTGCTCGGGGTCGAGCACCTCGAGCAGGGCCGAAGCCGGGTCGCCCTGGAACGACTTACCCAGCTTGTCAATCTCGTCGAGCATGATCACCGGGTTCTCGACCTCGACCTCCTTGAGCGCCTGCACCAGCTTGCCCGGCATGGCACCGATGTAGGTGCGCCGATGGCCCTTGATCTCGGCCTCGTCACGCATGCCGCCCACCGAGAAGCGGTAGAACTCCCGGCCCAGCGCTTCGGCGATGGAGCGGCCGACGGAGGTCTTGCCCACCCCGGGCGGGCCGACCAGCAGCAGAATGGAGCCCCCCACGTCGCCCTTGAAGGTGCCCTCGGCGAGGAACTCGATGATGCGCTCCTTGACGTCCTTGAGACCGTCGTGGTCGCGGTCGAGCACCGTCCGGGCATGGGTCAGGTCGAGCTGGTCCTGGCTGCGCACGCCCCACGGCATCGAGGTGAGCCAGTCGAGGTAGTTGCGCGTGGTGCCGTACTCCGGTGAGCCGGTCTCCAGCACCGAGAGCTTGTCGAGTTCCTCCTCGATCCGGGTCAGCACCTTGGGCGGCACCACCAGCCCTTCGAGGCGGTCGCGGAAGGTATCGACGTCATTCTCGCGGTCATCCTTGGAGATGCCCAGCTCGCGCTGGATCACCTTGAGCTGCTCGCGCAGGAAGAACTCACGCTGACGCTCCTGCATCTGGGCGTTGACCTGCTCGCTGATCTCGGTCTGCAACTGGGCGACGTCAATCTCCTTGCGCAGCAGCGGCAGCACCTTCTCCATGCGCGCCTGCACCGGCAGAGTCTCCAGCACGGTCTGCAGCTCACGCCCCTTGGCCGAGGTGATGGCGGCGGCGAAGTCTGTCAGCGGCCCCGGCTCATGGGGGCTGAAGCGGTTGAGATAGTGCTTGAGCTCCTCACCGTAGAGCGGGTTGATCGGCAGCAGCTCCTTGATGCCGTTGATGATCGCCATGGCATAGGCGCGGGTCTCGTCCTCGTCGGCCTTGACCGGCTCGCGAGGGTAGCTGACCTCGACCAGATAGGGCGGCTTCTTCGACAGCCAGCGCTGGATGCGGAAGCGGCGCAGGCCCTGGGCAATGAACTGCAGCTGCCCCTCCTCGCCGTGCATCTTGTGCACCTTGACGGCGGTGCCGATCTCGGGGAAATGATCGTGGCCGAGCTCATCGACCGAGGTGTCGCCGACGAAGGCAACGCCCAGGGTGTGGTGAGGCGTATTGCCGACCCGGCGCATGGTCTCCTCCCAGCGCTCACGGTTGATCACCAGCGGCTGGACCTGGGCAGGAAAGAACGGGCGGTTGTGGATCGGCAGCAGATAGATACGTTCGGGCAGATAGTCGCTCGCCGGCACCACGGCGTGGTTGGCGACCTCGTCCACTTCGCCGTCGGAGCCCAGCGCCTCGTCGGATTCCCTTCGCGCCTGCCAGCTGTGCTCGTCCTGATCGTGTTCGCTCATGAAGACCTCGTCCTGAAGCTGTTGAAGCCGATTGTTCACTGCCCTGTGGAATGCGGGCAGCAGAGTCGAACTTCAAGTCGGCTCATGCAACGAGGTGGCCGGGAGTTAGGGAAA